>JBKPAC010000252.1:0-8103 GCA_046726175.1 Acidobacteriota bacterium | reverse complement strand
ACTATCTTCACTGGAATGCGTTGGACGATCTTCGTGTAGTTGCCCGTCGCGTTGTCGGGTGGCAAGAGGGCGAATTGCGATCCACTGGCCGGAGCAATTTCTTCGACGTGCCCTTTCAGCACGACTCCCGGAAAAGTGTCGATCGTAACCTCGGCCGCATCACCCTTCGTGACATTCGTGAGTTGTGTCTCTTTGTAGTTAGCTTGCACCCAGATTGTGTTTTCAACCAGCGATAATACTTGCGTCCCGGGGGAGACCAGCTGACCCACCCTAACCTTTCGCTCACCAACAATGCCGTCGGTTGGCGCGAGGATTCGCGTGTAATCAAGATTAGTCTGCGCCACCTTCAATGCTTCCTTTTTCGCGCTGAGATCGGCCTGAAGTTGTTGCTCCTGCGCATCTAGAACCGAACGCTGCTTGATTTGTGCGTCGACCTCGGCGCTGCGGCTCATCATTTGGGCTCGCGCGCGTTGTTGTTCTGCCTCGCGCAGCGACACCTGCGCGCGTGCTTTTGAAAACTCTGCCCGGCGGCTTTCAACGAAAGCGCGCGTTTGCGCTAGCTCAGCTTTCCGGCTATCGAGAATTGCAGCGAAGCGTTCCTGATCGGCTACCACTTGTTCGAGTTTTTGTTTGGTTGCGGCGCCAAGTTCTACCAAAGCCTCCTGACGCTTTCGCTCCAATGAGGTTCTTTCTGCGTCTGCCTTTGCGGCCGCTACTGCAGCTTGAGCGTCGGGGATCTTGGCTTCCGCGGCGTCAACTGCTGCTTTCGAATTCGCAACGTCTGCTTTTGCCGCTTCAATCGCTGCGCCCGCCTGGGCTATCTCGGCGCTGGCGGCTTGAGTACCAGCTTGCGCTTGCGCAATTCGCGAAGCTTGTAGTTCCTTTTGTTTTGCATTGTTCTCCAGCGTCGCTTCGCTAGCCGCGACACCCGCTTCAGCTTGAGCAACTTGTGCTTTGAAGTCGTCGTCCTTTAATTGCACTAGCAAGTCGCCAGCCTTTACTTTCTGGTAGTCGGCGACGGCGACCTGCGCGACAGTGCCGGAGACCCGTGTGCTTAACGGAGTAATGTCCGCACGAAGAATGGCGTCATCAGTTTTTTGTGAGCCGCTTCCTACCCACCCTGTCCAACCACCGCTGATACCAAAGAAAATAACCGCAGCCATCAGCAGCACTGCCACGGGAATCAACTTTTTAAGTCGCCCCTTAGCGAGCAACGCACGTACTTTGAAAGCTGGCGTTTTATTCTCGGTAGATGTGTCAGACTCGCTTTGTTTGACAGCGGGCGTGCCGTTGTTGCTTGAGGGTGACTCGGCGACCGCTGCAGCCTGTTGAGTTTCTGGCATCTTTTACTTGTCCTCTCCCAGAGCTTTTTCAAACTCCGCCTTCGCTGTCCAGAACGCGAGCAATGCCTGTTGGTATTCGTGACTCGCTTCAGCAAGCGATGCCTGAGACTGGAGCACCTCTGACAACAGAACAGCCTGGAACTTGTATCGACCAGTGCTGACTCTCAAATTCTCCTTCGCTGAATCCTCTGAAAGTCTGGCTACTCCCAGCGCCTGACCAGCCAATCGCAACTTCCGCAATTTATCGCCGACGTCAATCAAAACTTGGTCTTCAGTTTCTTTCAGGCCAGTCTTAGCCTGCTCGATCGCTTTGTCCTTTGCGGCGAGTTCGCTTTTCTTTCGTCCCCAATCAAACACTTCCCAAACTACGGCCACGCCCACATTGGCGAAGTTTTTTGGAACGGCATCACTAAAATTGCGCGCAGTCAAATAGGTGAAGCCGGCACTGACATCCGGGATGTAGTGCGACTTCTTGATGCGTCGATCGAGCGTCGCCTGTTGGACCAACAACCGCGCCTGCTCCAACTCTGGTCTCTTCTCCAATGCGACCTTTCTGGCCTCGGTCAAATCAGTTTCCAAAGACACGAATTCAGGAGTCCCCGAAACTTCAAACGAGACCCCCACATCACGGCCCAGGAGACTATTCAATTGCTCTTTTTGTGTAGCCAGCCGGCTGGACAACTCCAGCTCTTCGTATTGGACTCGCGCCAATCGTGTTTGGACAGTGAGGTGATCAGCTTTGAGCGCGACATGCTGAAGAACATAATCGCCCGTAATCTTGTCGAGCTCGCGGTAAGACTTCAACGCCTCCTGCACGCTGGTCAGCCCACTCTGTGTTTGCAGGACTGCGTAATAAGCCTTCTTCACCTGGTCAATGGTTTCGTTCTGTTGTTGGCGCAGTTTCGCCTGCGTCATATCACGCGAGAGCTGTTCAAGCCTGATCTGCAACCCAATTCGATATTGTTGTGACAGCGGCTCGATCACCGCTCCACCAATCAGCGCCGTCGGTTTGCGCTCAACGTTCAGTGCGAAGAATGGACCCAGGCCCGGGAACAAGTCACTCGCTGGATTTCTGATGTTTAGTTCATTAGTCGCGAGATTTCCCGAAAACAACGAATAGGCGTGCAACGAAGGAAGCCGCGCAGTTTTCGCAGCAGAGATTTCATCCCCTGACTTTTCGACTGCCAACCGAGCGATCTTGATTCCATGATTATCGCGCAGGGCCAACGATATCGCTTGGTCCAACGTCAATGTTTCATCCGATCGAGACGTTGTTTCCTGTGAAAATACATTCCCCAAACTGGACAATATGAACAGAACCGCCAACACGCGAATGGTGCGGCAGCCACTTGCGGATTGTCTTATGTCAGAACTCATCACGCCACACATCCCAGCAATACTTTTGCCGCAAGGAGTGCCACTGATATTCAGCTGATTGTGAAAGGAAATGATGACGGGGAAATTCAGAATGTCGGAAACACTGGCACAACTATAGGCGATCAGTCCCGTCAATTCCGGCAAACTTAGTCAGCCAAAGTGTCGGTAGCTCTTCAATTCAGCAAATAATGAACACGATCTTTTGGTACATCTGTTGCCCTGGGGGGAACTGTTGCGGGGGTAGCGGTGAACGGTTCTCAAGAAGGCAGGCAAAAACATCAAACGCCTCTAGGTAAAAAGAAATGAGCAAGTACCCACACGTCGTCATTGTTGGTGCCGGCTTCGGTGGACTCGGAGTCGCCGAGCAATTGGCACACGTTCCTGTTCATGTGACGCTGATCGATCGCCACAACTATCACACCTTTCAACCGCTCCTTTATCAAGTCGCGACTTCATTGCTAAATGCCGAAGACGTCGGCGCCCCTGTACGAAGCATGTTTCGACACCAGGAGAATGTGAACTTTCGGCTGGGGACGGTTACCGGCATCGATGTATCGGGCCGAGAGATTCAATTGGATGATGGTGACAAGATAACTTTTGACTATCTCGCGCTCGCAGGCGGAGCGACAGTTAATTACTTCGGCACTCCGGGAGCAGCGGAACACGCATTCCCACTCTACACGCTGATGAATGCAGTAGAACTTCGTAATCGCGTAATGCAGCGATTCGAGGCAGCCGATCGAAACCCCAAAATGATCGAAGATGGCGCGCTGACTTTCGTGATAGTTGGAGCGGGCCCTACCGGTGTCGAAACCGCCGGCGCTTTATCTGACCTCTTCTATAACTTACTACCTCGCGACTATCACCAACTCGCAACCGAGAAGGCTCGAATAATCATAGTTGAGATGGGCAAAGAGGTGTTGGCAGCGTTCAAAGAGAATTTGCGTGAATATGCACGAAACGAGCTTGAAGAAAGAAAAGTTGAAGTCCGCGTAGGCGAGGCAGTTGCTGAGGTCGGTCCGTCATCCGTGAAACTAAAGTCGGGTGAAGAGATCAAGGCACACACAATAATATGGGCCGCCGGTGTACAAGTCAGTCCGCTCGCAAAGATGCTTGGAATGCCGCAGGGTCGTGGCGGACGAGTAAAACTCAATCCTGATCTCAGCGTACCGGAACATCCCGAGATCTTTGTCGTCGGTGATATGGGTGAAGTCAGTTCGGACGGAGTGGTTCTACCGCAACTCGCTTCCGTGGCAATGCAATCGGGAGAACACGTTGGTCGACAAATATCGCGTCGTATAGCAGGAGAAGAAACGCAACCGTTTAAATATTGGGACAAAGGATTCATGGCGACGATTGGCCGGGGCTCCGCCGTTGTCGAGTTTCCAAACAAGCGGACGTTGCACGGTCCTGTGGCTTATTTCGCGTGGCTGGGTGTTCACCTGGTATTGCTTAGCGGAATGCGAAACAGGATCGAGACGTTGTGGAATTGGGGCTGGTCAGCTCTCACTCACGATCGCGCCGCGCGCATCATCATTACCGAAGACGAAAAAGTAAAAACGCAGGTATTAAGTTGATCGGATCGTTGACGGTGAGCACTGTCTCGGTATCTCAACCTCCAGACATTCCAGACAATATCGTTGGCGTAATAATCAGTGGTTAGAAATCCGGATGGCGGATCAAGGAACTTCTGTTTTCCAACGGTATTTGCTCAGTGCTAACAAAGCGCCGAATGCTGTGATGAGCAAGAGCCAGAAGACCAGATGAACGCCGGCGACTTTCCATCGCTTCCAAGTCCTACCCGTTTCAATCGGCGCAGTTTCCTGGAGGCTGCGTGAGCGTGCGTTGAGTCTTGCTTTTGATTGGTCGAGAATAGCACTTAAAGCATTTAAAGCTTTGTTTGCTACTACGCCACGCTTAAGGCTGCCAAAAGGCCCGCCGAATCCATCAACCCGCGACCGATTCTCGTAGACTAGGTACGATCCGAGACCTGGAATGTTAATGAATGATGTAAGGGCCAGTGAAGAATTGAAGTAATGGTTGGCGTAGATCTGCTTTGACGTGATGAAAACTTGAGGGCCGACTTCGTCTGAATTCTCGTAAATCGCGATGTGATTAATTGAAATAACGGGCTTTATACCAAAGTTGATTTTCGACCACACAATTGCATTTTCAATGTTGGTTAGAGTCGACCGACGGGGCTCGCACGAGTTGGTAAGAACAGCGTTCATGTAGGTCGAGGCAGCTTTTAGAGCAAGTTGTTCTTGAGCCAATCTTACTGTTTTCTCTTTATCAGAATATTCAATGAGCGCAACATCTCCTCGCGTCAGGTAATTACGAACGTAATCGAGGAGCATTAATTTCAGAAGTTGAGTTGCCTTAATCGCATAGTCTGGCGTGTCCCAATTTATTTCCTTGCGCAAACGCTCGATCATGCTCGCGGAAAGTTTCAATTGACAGTCACCAACGACACATCTTTTTAAGTCTTCGATATCACCTTTATCAAAACTAAGATCGTTCAAGTCATTAAGCGTTGGTTGATTACTAAACCTACCGATCTCAAGAATCGCTGGATTGCTCTTCATTGCCATGTTTTCGCGGAAGGATTCAAGAAACGTTTGCGCACGCACTTGCAGTCCCACACTTCCAGCTAGGGCCACTTCTTTCTTATCCTGAATAGGCAAAAGTTTGACAACTGTATGGCCGCCCTGCAGCGCAGCTAAATCGCTCTCGTCGAAGGCTAGCTTTTCGCGAAGAATATTATGAAAGTCTTCGACTGACCCTTGGCCCAGCGTTGAGCGTGGAGCAAGCGATATGCTTGCGCATAAGGTGATGAGGACTACCAGCTTCATAACACCGCGCCTTGGGGCAATTTCAGGTGGGTGGGCCCTGCCGCCTATCTAAAGCCCACCCACCAAGAGCGCGGGATGCCCCTGCTCACCAGCGCTCAATTCAACTCGTTAATAACTGAGTCGATATCTCAATCAAGCTTTTGAATCGCGCACGCGATATCACTGGTTCGTAAAGAACCCCAGGTCGACGCATAGCAACAAACTGGCCACAGTGATTTCTGGATTAATCGGTAAATCCTAAGAAGTTGAGGATGAACCATTCCGAGTTGTCGGTTATCTGTCGGACAGTTATTGGTTCGCAGGCGACATTTCCGTCAGAACTCCGTTGAATTCCTGAGAGCTGGGGATGTTTCTCAAGTTTTCGAATGGAACGTTCGTTGCTGGCTTACGTCCTTATCACTGTGTCACGCCAGACAACTGAGTCGGAGGCGAAGAAGGCGAGTAATTCGTTATGAATATCCTCGATTTCCAAAAGATGAAGAATGAAGGTCGTAAGATTTCCATGGTCACGTGCTACGACTACTCAAGCGCCCGAGTTGTTGCTGAGTCGAATATCGACTGCATCCTCGTTGGGGACAGTGTAGCCATGACGATGCATGGGTTCCCCAATACGCTTTCGGCAACAGTCGAGATAATGGCGCTTCACACCGCGGCCGTTGCAAGAGGTGCTTCTTCCAAGTTCATCGTTGCCGACTTGCCATTTCTTTCGTATCGAAAGGGACTGAAACATGCGATGGATGCTGTACACCAGTTAATGAGTATGGGAGCACACGCAGTTAAGCTCGAAGGTGTTAAGGGACATGCGGGTATCATCCAACACATGGTTGAATCGGGAGTACCAGTTATGGGTCATCTCGGTCTAACGCCACAGTCGGTTCATATGCTCGGTGGCATGAAGGTTCAAGTGCGCACTAACGCGGCGGTTGAGATTCTAGGAACGCAGGCATGCGAACTCGAGGAATCTGGATGCTTCGCGCTAGTACTCGAATGTGTACCTGCAGAAGCAGCTCGAAAGGTGACTGAACTTCTCAAGATTCCGACAATTGGAATTGGTGCCGGTGCAGCTGTGGACGGACAAGTTCTCGTCTATCAAGACATGATCGGCCTGAACCCGGGTTTTATGCCTAAGTTCCTGAGAACCTATGCAAACACATTTGAAAGTATTCAGATCGCCCTCAATGCCTACGATCGGGACGTTAAGGATGGTAAATTCCCATCTGAAAGCGAGAGCTATCGTGAAAGCTTTTCCGGAGCTGAAACGGTGAAGAACCAAACCCAGATATCGGAAAGAAAGTATCGTCTTACTACCGGAAAGATTCAGCCGCTTACGAAAGCAGGTTGAAGATTTAGCTTCAAACCTCCAGGAACAGTGGTCGAACTCATCATTGATCAAAAGCGACGGCAGCTTGGAAGCTTCGAAGTCGGTCGTGTGTTACCGACTGGTAAGCGCCGCATGATTGGACCATTCTGTTTTTTCGATCACCTGGGTCCGGTTGATCTGCCAAAGGGTCTTGAACTTGAAGCAGATGTGTTACCGCATCCCCACATTGGGCTCTCGACGGTCACATACTTGTTTGCAGGGGAAATCATGCATCGAGACTCTATTGGGATAGAGCAGCCGATTCGACCAGGCGAAATGAATTGGATGATCGCCGGCAGCGGCATTACACATTCCGAACGTTTCGAACGCGCACGTCGTGAAGGCGGATCAATTCATGCCATCCAATCGTGGGTTGCGTTGCCCGATGGCGAAGAAGAAACAGAGCCCGCCTTTGCTCACCATGATGGCGAGCATCTCCCGATTCAAACTGACGGGGGAGTCTGGCTGCGGCTGTTAGCCGGAGAGGTGTTTGGTTTACGTGCCGCAGTAAAGACGCATTCGCCCCTGTTTTATATACACGCTGCATTGCAAGCTGGTTCCCGCATCGCTCTTCCTCGCGAGCACAAAGAGCGCGGCGCTTTTCTTGTTTCTGGAGCAGCTGAAGCCGATGGTCACTCACTTAACGCGACACAGCTGGTGGTCTTTACTCCAGGCGCGGAGGCAGTGATTCAAGCGACAGCACCAACCGTGTTGATGCTCTTAGGCGGCGCCCCCATAGGTGAGCGATTCATCGAGTGGAATTTCGTGTCGTCTTCGCGAGAGCGTATCGCTCAAGCAAAAGCGGATTGGAGAGCTGGGCGAATGAAGTTGCCAGATCTGGATAATAAGGAGTTCGTACCCCTGCCTGCCGATCCGTTAGCAAACGCTCAGGCGATGTCCTAAGTAATATGCGGAGCTTTTGAACGTAGTGTTGTTTTAAGAGATCCTCACATCAGTACATCGAAAGGCACGCGGGAAGGTGAATCTCGATTGCTGCATAAGGTGGATCAGAAGTTTCCTCCTGTGGTCCTAAATCCGCAGTTTCACAGACGAGCACTTCCGCGGAGCGTTTGGCAAAAGTAAATCTACCCGTTTCCGGATCCGCATCGATGTATACGAGATCACCGAACCCCACCTGCTCGCTGGCGACCAGATTCGACAGCGGTGAAAC
>JBKPAC010000251.1:0-18987 GCA_046726175.1 Acidobacteriota bacterium | reverse complement strand
ATCTGATTCGTCCTAAATATGATCTGAGCGAAACCAGATTGCTCGGACTGGGCCAACAGCGTGCTAGCTCGAGCATCGCTTTTGGTGGAAAGTCTGCCAACCTGGGCGAAGTGATGAACGCGAAACTTCCGGGAATCGTTGTACCGGATGGTTTCACAATTCCGTTTTACTACTACGACGAGTTCATGCAGCAGAACAAGCTGGATGACGTCATGCACGAGCTGCTGGACGATCAAAAGTTTGTCCATGACCCTTCGTATCGGCGAGAGCGTTTGACGGCACTCCGTAAGCTGATTCAAGCGGGAACCGTTGATCCGGATCTTAGCGCCGAGGTCTTGCGTAAGATCGCACAGCGATTTCCCGGCAAAGGTATGTTTGTGAGGAGTTCCTCTAACTCCGAAGATCTACCCAACTTCAGCGGTGCCGGCCTGTACACGACCGTCGCAAACGTCAAAGGCGATCGAGAGTTGATTGAAGCGATCAAAACGGTCTGGGCCTCGCTGTGGAATTTTGAAGCCTACGAAGCGCGTGAACGTGCCGGAGTAGATCACTTAAAGATCTTCATGGCTGTATTGCTTCAGGAGGGTATCAATTCGGAGAGCTCAGGTGTGATGATCACGGCAGATCCTTTCGATACAGAGAACAAGGGTGCAATCTATGTCAGCGCCAAACGCGGGTTAGGCATTAAAGTAGTTGAGGGGAAGAGAATTGCTGAGCAACTTATCTTTCGTCCGCGAACGAACGCCATTCAGGTTCTCACTCGTTCAGCCGAAGACAGTCTGCTAACCTTCGACGAGAATGGCGGCGTCAAGGAAGTACCCATAACTGGTGAGCGCAATGTACTAACAGATGACGTTGTACGGCGGCTGGTACGCGCAGCTACAGCCATCAAGCGGGTGTTTGGCAATCGCGATCAGGATATCGAATGGGCGTACATGAAGGGCCAGATATACGTAGTTCAAGCTCGTCCCTTTATTCCTGGAACGTAAATCAGTCTGGAGTCCCGAGTCTGGAGTCTGGAGTCAGTCGGACTCGTGACTCCAGACTCCACACTTCTTCTTATTATGAACAACACTATATTTGTTGAAGGAATCCTCAACGATCGCGTTGCGTTCGTGACCGGTGGTGGAACGGGAATCACTGGTGGAGTTGCGCGCGCACTGACCGAGGCAGGAGCTTCTGTTGCACTTGTCAGTCGGAAGCGCGAACATCTTGAACCAGCGGCTCAACTCATCAATGAAGCCGGCGGAAAAGCCATCGCAGTTCCTGCAGACGTGCGGAATCCAGAGGAAGTTGAGAACGCAATCGCTGCAACGGTTGCTCAGCTTGGAAAGATCGATATCGTTGTAAACGGAGCCGCCGGAAACTTTCTCTGTGCGCCTGAGGAGCTGTCACCAAACGGATTTGGTACGGTTGTCGACATCGATTTAAAAGGCACGTTCAATGTTTGTCGCGCTGCTTTTGATGAGCTGAAGAAAAACCACGGGCAGATCTTGAACATCAGCGCCACACTGCATTATCTCGGCACGCCAATGCAATTACATGTATCGGCTGCGAAGGCAGGTGTCGATGCGCTGACGAGAAATCTCGCCGTTGAATGGGGTCGACATGGAATTCGCGTCAATGCTATCGCTCCCGGTCCGATTGAAGACACGGAAGGCATGAAACGTCTCGTGCCAGAACCGATTAAGGAGAAGCTGCGAAAGCGAGTGCCGCTCGGCCGTTTTGGGTTAATCGAAGATATCGAGAAAGCAGCAGTCTTTCTCTGCTCCGACGCGGCGAGTTACATAAACGGAGCGGTGCTGGTAGTTGACGGTGGACACTGGTTAGCTTCAAACAAACTACTGTAAACAGTCATGCTTGAACTCCAACCAGCCTCGTTTGAAGACTTCGAGAAGGAAGCTCGACAAGGTAATGTCGTGCCCGTCGTTCGCTCGATGCTCGCGGATTTGCAAACACCTGTCGGCGCGTTCATGCGCACCGCCGGCAAATCTGACTATTCATTCATGCTTGAGTCGATTGAAGGAGGCGAGCGAATTGCTCGATATTCTTTTCTGGGAGCTGATCCTGAAATGATCGTTAGTGGATCGAACTTCCAAACGCTCGTCGAGCGTGACGGTAAGACGGAGACCTATCCTGGGCCACCGACAGACTGGGTACGTGAGTATTTCCGCGATCGGCAACTCGCAAGACGGTCTGGTCTTGTACCGTTTGCCGGAGGAGCCGTGGGTTACCTCGGCTACAACGCTGTAACCTGGTTTGAACCGGCTGCGCGAGGCGACGAGACCTTGCCGCTCTCAATGCCAATTGACGCGGTGTGGATGTTTTGCCGCACGATGGTAGCCTTCGATCGAGTACGTCAACGGATGGAGATAGTGTCAGTAGTTTTGACTGAAGAGGCAAAAGGCAGTCATGACAAATTGAGAGAACTTTATGACGCTGCGGTTGAGCGGACGCGGCAAATTGAAGAGCAATTGCAAGCCCCGGCCGAACCATTGCACAAGTCGGACAAGCCCACTGAACGAGTGGACAAGAACGCGCCTAAATCGAACTGGACGCGCGAGGGGTATGAAGCAGCGGTGTGCCGGATCAAAGAATACATTGCAGCTGGCGACTGCTATCAGGTAGTCCTATCACAAAAGTTTTCGACCAACTATAAATGTGACCCGATTCAGATCTACCGCGCTCTGAGAACGATCAATCCTTCACCTTACATGTTTCTGCTGCGTTTGGGCGCAGAGACTTTGATCGGGGCGTCGCCTGAGATGCTGGTGCGTTGTCGTGGTCAAAGATTGGATTACCGGCCAATTGCCGGCACGCGGAAACGCGGAGCAACGGAAACGGAAGATTGGGTGCTCGCAGAAGATCTGCGTACGGATGAAAAGGAAGTAGCTGAGCATATGATGCTTGTCGATCTCGGACGCAATGATCTTGGTCGAGTCGCTGATTATGGGTCGGTGAAAGTGGAGGATCTGCTTGGCGTAGAACGCTATTCTCACGTGCAGCACCTCGTGACGAGCTTGCGCGCGCGGTTGCGTGATGGACTCGATCGATTTGATGCTCTGGCTGCCTGTTTTCCTGCGGGGACGGTAACAGGCGCACCCAAGATCCGGGCGATGGAGATAATTCGTGAACTCGAGCCGGAAGATCGTGGCGTGTATGCTGGTGCAGTCCTGTACATGGATTACGCAGGAAACCTTGATTCCTGCATTGCCATTCGCACAATACTTTTGCGCGATGGTGTTGCGCAGGTTCAGTCCGGTGCCGGCATCGTTGCTGATTCTGTTCCCGAGCACGAGTATGCTGAGACTGTGAGTAAAGCGCGTGGAATGTTCAAAGCAATTGAATTAGCTGAGAATGGGTTATAGCCCGGGACCACCCGCGTCCCTAGTGAGTGTTGTAAATCCCGACAATGAAATACTTCCTCTCAAGCAAAAGACGTGTGCCATGGCTTCTTTTAGTCGTTGTGCTGATTTTCAGTGGTTGCCTGAGCACAGGGGATAACCGAGCAACGCCTGAGCAGGCAAAACGATTTTTGAAGCTACGTGGATACAACTTCGATCAGGATTCATTTTTCGCAGCAGCTTCAGCTGGTGACGTTCAGGCGGTCAATGCTTTCCTAGCGGCGAACTTTAATCCTGACATGAGGGAACATGGCTCCGGCGACACGGTCCTGATTGGCGCGTCCATACGTGGAGATGTGAATCTCGTCAACGCGCTGATGAAAGGCGGCGCCGACGTTAACCTAAAAGGAGCTGGCGGATCAACGCCGCTTCTGAAGGCTTTGAAGCACGATCAGGATCCCGTCGTCAAATTGCTGTTGTCACAACCTGGGCTGGATCTGAACGCCGTTGATTCGAATGGAATGAATGCTTTGATGGTAGCCATCTGGAGAGAGAGAACCGAAGTCGCGGGAAAATTGCTTGAGCGCGGCATTGATGTGAATCATCAAGACTACGAAGGCGATACTGCTCTCCACGGCGCCGTCTTACGCGGTAATGACCTGTTGTTGAAGGCACTGCTCGCGAAAGGTGCCTCTCCGAACGTGGCGAATAAAGTAGGTGGTACGCCACTCATGTGGGCAGCGAGTTATGGTCGTAATGAGATGGCAAAGACCCTTCTCGAAAGTGGAGCGGATCCGAGCCTCAAGGATGAAGATGGATTAACAGCTTTATCATGGGCAACGAAGAATCGAGAGGTAGGTGTCGCCGAAGTGCTGCGTAAAGCCGAGAGTGAAAAGAACGAGCGTATGCAGGAGCCGGGGACGTCGCCCGGTAAGCGAAGATAACCGGATGTTGGCAGTCGAATGATCCTGGTAATCGACAACTACGACTCATTCACCTACAACCTCGTCCAGTATCTCGGCGAGTTGGGCGAGAAGATCGAAGTGCGCCGTAACCGAGAGACGAATCCGGAAGAAATTGAATCGATAATCAAACCCGACCGCATTGTGATTTCACCCGGTCCCGGCACGCCCGACGGTGCGGGCATTTCGCTTAACGTGATCGAACGGTTTGGAGGACGTGTTCCAATCCTCGGAGTTTGTCTGGGACATCAAGCTATCGGACAGGCGTATGGTGGAAAGGTGGTGCGTGCGCCTGAGCTAATGCATGGGAAAGCTTCTGAAATCTCGCACGACGGTAAAACAATTTTCGCTGGAATAGATGGTCCATTCGCGGCTGGCCGTTATCACTCACTGGTTGTTGAGCGGGAAACCTTGCCTGACTGTCTCGAGATCTCGGCTCAGACGAGCGACAATGTGATCATGGGCCTTCGTCATCGAGCGTTGAAGGTCGAAGGCGTTCAGTTTCATCCCGAGTCAATCCTGACCGGTTGCGGCAAGCAGCTGTTAGCCAACTTTCTGAAGTTGTAGACACTTCGAGGTTTTGAGTCAGCAGTCAAAGTCTGCCCCGGTCCCTGTCTTATGTCTGATAAGCTACGCAGCTTCTTAAGCAGATTGTTGCGCCACGAGGATCTCACGCGTGACGAAGCAGGAGATTTGCTGCGTGCTCTGCTCGACAGTGAAGCCACAGATGCACAGATCGCTGCAAACCTGGTAGCACTTGCAACAAAGGGCGAGACGGCTGAGGAGCTCATCGGCATGGCTTCTGTAATGCGTAGTGTTGCAGTTCGGATCAACACGGGTCACAGGAGATTCATCGACACGGCTGGAACGGGCTCAAGCTCTGCCAAAACATTCAACGTATCAACTGCCGCCACATTTGTTATCGCTGGCGCTGGGCTTCCCGTAGCAAAGCACGGTAATCGCGCTGCGAGCAGCAACTCTGGGAGTGCTGACGCGCTTACTGCGCTTGGCGTCAATGTTGAGGCGTTGCCACAGGTCACAGCGAAGTGTCTCGACGAGCATCAGATCTGCTTCATGTTCGCGCCGCTGTATCACGGAGCTACTGCTCGGGTGGCAGTGATCAGGCGTCAACTTGGAGTGCATACCGTCTTCAATCTTCTCGGGCCTTTGAGTAATCCTGCCGGCGCGCGCCGGCAGATTGTCGGCGTTTGGCGTAAAGACCTTTTAGAGCGCCTGGCGCAGGTGTTAGCAGGTCTCGGAACTGAACACGCCTGGATCGTTCATGGTGAAGATGGACTCGACGAAATCACCGTCGATGGACGCACGTTAATTGCCGAAGCGAAGGACGGAAAAGTAAAAGCGTTTGCAGTCGAACCTGAAGACTTCGGCCTGAAACGAGGTACCCTGCAACACTTGCGAGGCGGCAACGCTACAACCAGTGCGGCCGTGATTAGGGAAGTATTGACTGGGATGCGACGAGACGAAGCACGATCACTAGTAGTAGCGAACGCCGCTGCGGCACTCTTTGTTGGAGGTGTTGCCGGAAATCTGCTCGAAGCCGCTCAGCTCGCCGAGAGGAGTATTGATAGCGGCGCCGCGAAACAGAAGTTAGACGCCCTTATTAGCGCAACCAAGTAGCTACATTATGAATATCCTTTCCAAAATTCTCGAAACCAAGAAATCACGAGTTGAGTTTGCGAAAAAGGAGTTCGCTCCGGAACTAATCAAGGAGCAGGCAACCGTTCGACGTAAGCTCCAACGTCCACACTCGCTTTCAGCGGCTCTGAAATCCAATGAGGGCATTAAGATCGTTGCAGAGTTCAAACGTCGATCACCGTCGCGCGGAGAGATTCGTAAGAATGCCGACCCGATTGCCGTTGCTCGCTCGTATGAAGCAGGAGGCGCCGTAGCCGTTTCTGTTTTGACTGAACAGGATCACTTTGGCGGCTTGCTCCTGGATCTCACGTCGGTCCGGGAAACAATCTCATTGCCCGTGTTGCGCAAGGATTTCATATTTGACGAGTACCAGGTGTACGAATCAGCCTCGGCCGGAGCGGATGCCTTACTCCTGATCGTCGCTGCACTCAACGATGATCAGCTGCGCCGCCTAAGAGCGATCACTGAAGATGAGTTGGGAATGGATGCGCTTGTTGAGGTTCACGACGAGGAGGAGATGCAACGGGCAGCATCTGCGGGCAGCACATTGATAGGTGTTAACAACCGGGATCTAGTTACGTTCAACGTTTCACTCGAGACCTCGGAGAGACTGGCACCGACCGCTCCTCCGGGAGCGATACTCATCAGCGAAAGCGGGTTGAATAGTGCGACCGATCTCCAACGGTTAAGCCAAATCGGGTACACCGGTTTTCTGATTGGTGAAACACTTATGCATTCAGAACGTCCGGAACTGGCGCTGCGAGCTTTCATGGGGCTGTGATGGTCTTCGTCAAGATCTGCGGAATAACCAATCTTGAAGATGCGCTTGTCGCGGTTGATGCCGGTGCTGATGCGCTGGGCTTCAACTTCTTTCGGCCCAGTCCTCGTTACATCGCACCAGCTTCTGCCCGCGAGATCATTGATCACATTCCAACGAACATTCTGACTGTTGGCGTTTTTGTGAATGAGGATTCTCCTGAAACGGTCGAGAGGCTAGCAAGTGAAGCAGGTGTAGCGGCTTTACAACTTCATGGAGACGAGGACCCTGAGTTCTGTGCACAGCTTCGAGATCAGTACGTCATCAAAGTTCTTGCAATTGGTCCAACCTTCGATCCCAATCAACCTCTTTCGTACGAAGTCGACGCGGTGATGGTTGACGCTTTTGATAGGAAATCGTGGGGTGGAACAGGACGGAAAATCGATTGGACCGCGGCGCGAACTCTGCGCGAACGGGTCTCAAAGCTCTTTCTGGCAGGTGGTCTGTCGCCCGAGAATGTCGGTGAGGCCATTGCTGCTGTCGAGCCGTACGCTGTGGACGCCTGCAGCGCCCTTGAAATCGCTCCGGGAAAAAAAGATCGTGACCGGGTTCGCGAATTTGTCCGAGCAGCGCACAGTGTTAAACCTTGACGCGGCTTGGTATCGCCAAGTTATCCTGAATCGTTCCGGATGTTGATTCAGATGAGCCCCTTGTCTCCTGAGGCCAGGCCATCTTCCTCACTCAGGGTGTTGATGACTGTAAGAGAGAGAAAAGAGGCTGATCGTGGCACTGGCCGTGACCGCGGGCGTGTGTTGTTGGTTGGTGACGACGTTTCCCTGAGTTACGTTCAGTCGCTCGAGTCAATTGGTGTCGAGGTTGTGGGCGTATCCGGTGGTGCCGCGGCGCTCGTTGCCTTGCAACGTTCGCGGCCGCACATCGTTGTCGCGACTGTCTCCGGAAGAGGACTCAGCGAAAGAGAACTTGCGAGAACGCTCTCGCAGGTTCACATTGACATTCCGTTGGTTCTCGTCGGTACTCAACTTTCAACTCTGGAAAGACGTCGAGCAGCGCTCGAGACAGGGGCGTTTGACTACTTCGAACTTCCAGGTGAACTGGATCTGCTGACTGAGCGGCTGAAGCAACTGGTCGCGCTGCAGCTTAAAATTGATCGTCTGAAGGCAGATGCTGATCTCGATCCGTTGACCGGGCTCGCGAATCGACGGCGGTTCCGAAAAGCGTTGGAGAATGAGGTTGGGCGGTGGCGTCGCTACAATGCACCATGCGCGTTGTTGTCTATTGATATCGACCATTTGAAAGCCATTAACGACAGGTTTGGTCACGCCGCTGGAGATATCGCGATTCAGCACGTAGGTAGGTTGCTAGGTTCAGTCTCGCGCGAAACAGATACGGCGGCACGCCTCGGCGGTGAGGAGTTTGCGCTGTTACTCGCGGGAATTGATGCGGATCGAGCTCTCGCTGCGGCTGAACGCGTGAGGCGCTTAATCTCCGAGCAACACGTAGAAGGTGTGGGCCAGGTAACGGTGAGCATCGGTGTTGCGTCCTGTCCTGAACAAGCTGATTCTGAGCGGTCTCTTTATTCTGCAAGCGACCGCGCGCTTTACGCCGCGAAGAATGACGGTCGAAATCGGGTTGCCTCAGCTCCGCGCCGGGCAGCCACTCTCAAACGCTGACTCTTCAGCCCCCTTAATCGAGGAGTAGATTCATGAATACAAGATCCGTATCTGCGTTGATTACTCTTACACTCTTCGCGCTGCTTTCAGTGACGGCCAGCGCACAAACCTCGACCGCAAATTGGACCATCCAATCGGAGATGAACGTGAAGAGCATTGGCGCCGTGCGCGTTTCGCCGGATGGTAAAAACGTCGCATACACGGTCAATTCTGCGGTTATGACACCGGAGAAAAGTGAGTACGTGTCGCAGATATGGGTTGCCAAAACTGACGGGACAGGCGCGGTGCAACTGACTTTTGCCGAAAAGTCTTCCGAGAATCCCCAGTGGTCTCCTGACAGTAAGTCTCTGGCCTTTACTTCTGCACGAAGCGGCAAGAGTAATTTGTATGTGATCAGGCTCGACGGTGGTGAGGCGGAACAGATTACCGACGTCAAAAGCGGCGTGAACAACTTCGTTTGGGCGCCGGACGGACAGCGTATCGCCTTTGTAATGCGCGATGCAGCGAGTGATGAAGAAGAGAAGAACAATAAAGGTAAAGACGATTGGCGTTGGATTGATGAGAACGTCAAACTCAACCGGCTTTACGTGATCAGTCTGGAAAAGGATCAGAATGGGAAACGAGAACCACGAAAAATCAGTAGCGAAGCTAACGTCGATGCAGAGTTTGACTGGTCTCCCGACGGTAAAACGATCGCGTTCAGCCGTACGAAAATGCCCAAGGCCGACTACTGGACGACTGCCGACCTGATGCTCGCTGACGTCGGCACTGGTCAGATTACGGCTGTGGCGGCGACACCTGCCGCAGAGAACAGCCCGACTTTCTCCCCGGACGGTAAATGGATCGCACTCATTGTTACCGATAATCCCCCTCGTTGGGCGGGTTACGGGCGAATTGCTTTAGTTTCTGCGTCGGGCGGGATGCCGAGATTGCTCCCGGAGACATTTGACGCTCAGCCGGACATCATCGATTGGTCATCAGACGGTCGCAAGATCTATCTGAGCGAAGTTCGCGGCACCGTGAGTCGCTTATCAACGATTGATGTTACCACCGGGACGGTCATTGACTTGAACAAAGGCAACGAAGTGTTAGGAGCTATTTCGATGAACAGATCGCGAAACATGCTTGGGTTCACAATGCAGGCTCCTGATAAAGCACCGGAAGCATTTGTTAGCACTGCGTCTGCGCTCTCTCCGATTCAGGTGAGCCAGGCAAATGCAAGTTTGCCAAAATCACCATTCGGTAAGACTGATGTCTTGCGTTGGAAGAGCACCGACGGACTCGAGGTCGAGGGTTTGCTGACATATCCGGTTAACTACAAACAAGGTCAGCGTGTGCCGTTGCTGGTCGTTATCCACGGTGGCCCGGCCGGTGTTTTCACGCAAAGTTACCTCGCAGGGAGCCGCGGCGTTTATCCGCTTGCGACGTTTGCAGCTCGAGGCTTTGCAGTGCTTCGAGTGAATCCGCGGGGGTCGTCAGGTTATGGTCAGAAGTTTCGGTTTGCCAACATTAAGGACTGGGGCGGCGGCGACTTTAAAGACATCATGAGTGGCGTGGATCGTGTGGTCGAAATGGGCGTCGCGGACGCCGATCGATTGGGAGTTATGGGATGGAGCTACGGCGGATTCATGACCTCATGGACTATTACGCAGACGCGGCGGTTCAAAGCGGCATCAGTTGGCGCTGCTGTGACAAACATCATGAGCTTCATTGGCATCGCCGATATTCCCAGCTTCATTCCTGATTATTTCGAAGGTCAACCGTGGGAGAATCTCGAGCTCTATCGCGCACACTCGGCGATGTTTAATGCTAAAGGAGTGACGACTCCGACTTTGATCCAACATGGCGAAGCTGACGAGCGTGTTCCGATCTCCCAGGGCTATGAGTTCTACAATGCGTTGAAAGTGCAGAATGTGCCTGTGCGAATGATCGTGCTACCGCGAATGCCACATGGTCCGAACGAGCCAAAGATGGTCTTGAAGGCGAAGCAGACGAATCTCGAATGGTTCGAGAAGTACCTGGGGCAGGAGACCTCGAGGAACTGATTTAGGAATTAGGATTTAGGATTTAGTCGTTCTTCGTCAGTGGTCAGTAGTCAGTCGTTCATGTTCTTTCTGACCACTGAGAACGACAGCCTACTGACGATTGACCATTGAGTGACTGACCACTGACGACTGACGATTGACCACTGACTGACGATGTACGAAATCCTAAATCCCAAATTCTAAATCCTAAATTCTTCATGACGTCCCATTGTCCACAACCTGACGCTCTGGGCCATTTCGGCGAGTATGGTGGTCGCTTTGTGCCTGAAACTCTGATGGCACCGTTGGAAGAGTTGACTGCCGCTTTCAACGAAGCTCGGGCAGACTCTCAGTTCCACAGTGACCTGAGCAATCTGCTCTGCAACTATGCCGGCAGACCTACGCCACTTTTCTTCGCCGGTCGTCTGACTGAACACTGTTCGGGCGCGAAGATTTTTCTCAAACGTGAAGACTTACTCCACACGGGCGCTCACAAGATAAACAACACACTCGGCCAGGTTTTACTTGCTCGCCGCATGGGGAAGAGCCGAATAATCGCTGAGACAGGCGCTGGACAGCACGGCGTAGCGACAGCAACGGTCTGTGCGCTGTTCGGACTCGAGTGTGTCGTCTACATGGGTTCCGAAGACGTCCGGCGGCAGGCCCTCAACGTCTTCCGCATGCAGCTGCTGGGCGCGGAAGTCCGTACAGTAAATGCGGGGTCGTGCACGTTAAAAGATGCAATTAACGAAGCATTACGTGATTGGGTTACGAATGTTGAGACAACGTACTACCTTCTCGGCAGTGCTCTTGGACCACACCCGTACCCTCTGATGGTCCGTGAATTCCAGAGTGTCATCGGCAAGGAAATACGACAACAGATTCTCGATGAGTTGCATGCTTTACCCGACGCACTTATCGCTTGCGTCGGTGGAGGCTCAAATTCGATTGGTATGTTTTATCCTTTTCTCGAAGACGAGTCTGTGCGGATGGTCGGAGTTGAGGCTGGAGGTAGGGGAAACACATTGGGCCAACATGCGGCTCGATTTAATGAAAGTGGCGGCGGACGTCCTGGGGTACTTCAGGGCACGAGAAGTTATGTTTTGCAGGATGAACGTGGACAGATTGCAGCCACACATTCTGTTTCTGCCGGTCTCGACTATCCATCTATAGGTCCGGAGCATGCCTTCCTGCATGATTCCGGCCGAGTCGAGTACACATCAGTCAACGATGAGGAAGCCCTCGAGGCATTTCAGAATCTTTCACTGCTGGAAGGAATTATTCCCGCGCTCGAGTCGGCGCACGCGGTTGCGTACGGGATGAAGCTCGCTCGTGAGATGAATCGCGATAAGGCGGTCGTACTGAATCTGTCTGGGCGCGGTGACAAAGATATCGACATAGTTCGAGACGCGCTTGCGTCAAACTCCAGCAGCAATCAATAGTATGAGCCGAATCGCCGACGTATTCAGTAAGCTTAGGGCAGAAGGCGGAAAAGGCTTCATTCCATTCATTACCGCCGGCGATCCGGATCTGAAAACAACCGAACAACTGCTCGTCAAACTCGGTACTCTCGGCGCCACATTGATCGAGCTGGGAATTCCTTTCAGCGATCCGATGGCCGACGGTCCCGTGATACAGCGGGCCTCCGAACGCGCTTTGAAACACCGATTTGGCATCAGTGAAGTTCTCGACGTAGTGAGAAATGTCCGGCGGCAGATTGAGACGTCGATTATTCTGTTTAGTTATTTCAACCCGCTGTTGCAATATGGATTACACCGGCTCGCAGCCGAAGCGAGTCGTGCAGGGGTCGATGGAGTACTCGTTACGGATCTTGTTCCTGAAGAGGCAGCCGAGTTTGAGTCACGTCTGAAAGCACATGATCTCGACATGATCTTTCTTGTCGCACCCACATCAACCGACGAACGACTCAAGTTGGTGGCCGCGCACGCGAGTGGCTTTATCTATGCTGTTTCGAGGCGGGGCGTCACTGGCCAGCAGCAGCGCGTTAGCCAGGATGCGGAAGAGCTCGTCAATCGTGTACGGCGTTTTTCCAGTCTCCCCGTAGCCGTGGGTTTCGGAATCTCAGATCAATCGCAGGTCGCAGATACGTGGCGGTATGCCGATGCGACGGTCGTTGGCTCAGCGATTGTCGAGGAGATCGAAAAACTTGAAGGAACCGTGGATCTTGTGGCGCGCATTGGAAAGTTTGTTGAGAACATGATTCCCAACGCGCAAAGTAAAGTTGCGGTTTAGATGTGAAGGTCAAAACCAATGACGGATAAAAAGATGCTACCAGCAGGAACACCGGTGATTGTTACGCTCCACACGCCGCGTGAAAAAATCTGGGGAGTGCTCGACGAAATTAGTCTCGCTGGAGTATTCTTGCGCGGACTTGATTTGAATTCTTTCGAAGCGTGGGTGCGTGCAATTGCCCACGACGAACCATACATCGGACTCGAAGATCTTTTTCTTCCGATGTGGCGTGTCGAGCGAATCTCAAGAGATGAAGCAGCAGGTGGTCTTGCTTCATTATTCGAGCAGGCAGAGCAACGCACCGGCGGCAAGTCTAACGAGTTCTTGTTGAGACATTAAACTGCCGGACGTTTGAATGTTGGCGCGTCGCCTCACCGAACCGGACAGAGAAGCAGAGAGGGCTGCCGGGCCGCGCGATCGTTATAACCTCCACCCTCAGGCGAAAATCTTGCTGTTGCAAGCGTGAAACACCGTTCCATTCTTGCGGGTTGTGTGCTACACTCCGGAAGCAATCTGAAGTTGCAGCGGAGACCAGGAGCCATGAATCGTGAGAAAAGGAGTGGAAGAAAGCGATGTATGTTATGGCTGACGATCGAACGATGATAGACCGAAGCAAGGCAATTGAATCAGCACTGTCAACTATCGAGAAACGGTTTGGGAAAGGATCGATCATGCGTCTGGGCGAACGCGAAATCTCGGATGTCCCAGCAATTTCCACTACCTCACTGAGCCTGGACGCAGCCGTAGGAGTGGGCGGAGTTCCGCGCGGGAGAATTGTGGAGATATATGGACCAGAAAGTTCTGGAAAGACCACTCTTGCTCTTCACATCGTGGCCGAAGCTCAAAAGGCGGGCGGTGTCGCTGCCTATATTGACGCCGAGCATGCCATGGATGCCGACTATGCTAAGAAACTCGGCGTAGACGTCGACCAACTTCTGATTTCGCAGCCGGACTCAGGTGAGCAGGCACTGGAAATTGCCGAAGCGCTGGTGCGATCCAATGGTGTGGACGTAATCGTTGTCGACTCAGTTGCAGCACTTGTGCCGCGCGCTGAACTTGACGGTGAAATGGGAGATGCTCTACCCGGGCTGCAGGCGCGGCTGATGTCTCAGGCATTGCGCAAGCTGACGGCGATCGTGTCGCAGTCGAATACTTGTTTCATCTTCATCAATCAAATCCGAGAGAAGATTGGTGTGATGTTCGGAAATCCTGAAACTACAACCGGTGGTCGCGCGCTCAAGTTTTATGCGTCATTGCGGCTTGATATCAGACGCATCGGCGCAATTAAGGACGGCGACCGCGTGGTTGGTAATCGCACCAAAGTTAAAGTCGCCAAAAACAAAGTCGCGCCTCCTTTTCGCGAGTGCGAGTTCGACATCATGTACGGTGAAGGAATTTCACGCGAGGGTGATTTGATTGACCTTGCGGTTACCCAACGCGTCATTGAGAAAAGCGGCGCCTGGTTTTCTTATAAGGGCGATAGGCTCGGGCAAGGACGTGAGAATGCTAAGCAATCGTTGAAAGAAAATCCTGATCTGCTGAAGAAGATTGAAAACGATGTAAAGACGAGGTTGGGTATTGCCGTAAAGGCAACTCCTGCCGAAGGTACAGAGAACGCGGCGGCAGCAGGAAAATCAGGAAAATAATATTCGTCTAAAAACTACGAGGAGTTGAGAACCTTCGGTTTCAACTCCTCGTACATTTTTGTACAAAGCTGCAATAGATTAGTTGGTTTGATGACGGGCTTATTCAGACACCGAGATCTTAACTGCGGTCCATGTGTCGCCGGTCCCTTTTTTGGCTTCGACCGTGACAACATCGTTGGCTTTCACGTCACCGATGGTCGCATCCTTTCCAGCTTTGGTTATCTTTGTATCGCTAGTCACGGAAACAGTGTGCTCTGCTTTTTTACTGTCAACGACCGTGATCGTCGAGTCTGTGATGGCGGACACCGTCCCGCTGATCGTCACAGTCTCGGCCTTCGTCTCCTTTTGCTTAGCATCCTTGGCCGGCATTGACGGTTCCTGCCCCGCCAGCACTATGCCGACTGCAAGCAAGCCCAGACAGAGCATCGCCGCACCGAGTGCCCTTAGTATCTTGGACATCTCTAGTCCTCCTTGAGTATTTTTGTTGAGCTTCAACGCCGGGTGGAATTAGAAGCTGAACTGCATTTTGGTTATTAGACGGTAGCCTGTGGTCTGCATGGTTACCACGAACATGCGATAACCTTGTGAAAGGGTTATTTACTTCATCTCTTCACTAGCAAATGAGCGCCCGTTCGTATAGATAAAGTCGTCTATGTCCGATTCTCTCCTAATCAGAAATGGGACTTTAATCACTGTTGACGCAGATAATCGTGTGTTGATAGGTGACCTGCTTGTTAAGGACGGTCGCATCGTCAGCGTGGGAGGAGATGGTCAGGATGCAGATACCATCATTGATGCAACCGGATGCGCGGTTCTGCCTGGATTTGTGCAAACTCACGTTCATCTTTGTCAGACGCTGTTTCGCGGAGCTGCCGACGACCTTTCCTTGATTGACTGGCTCAAGATGCGCGTGTGGCCTATGGAGGCGGCTCATACAGCTGAGTCGGTCAGAGCGTCTGCACGGCTTGGGCTCGCTGAGTTGATTAAAGGTGGAACTACTTGCGCGCTGACCATGGAGACCGTTAGTCACACCGAAGAAGTTTTTAAGGCGGTTGAGGAGAGTGGGTTTCGAGCGACAGTCGGCAAATGCATGATGGATAAAGGTGAGGATGTTCCTGCTGAGTTGCACGAAGACTCGAGGCAATCGATTCGTGAATCGATTGCGTTGCTACAGAAGTGGCACGGCGCAGCTGGGGGTAGGATCAGGTATTGCTTCGCGCCCCGTTTTGCAGTGAGTTGCACACACGAGTTGCTTACCGAGGTTGCACGCCTGGCTCGCGAGCACAAGGTGATGGTCCACACTCACGCTTCAGAGAATCAAACGGAGTGTGACATTGTTGAGCGGGAGACCGGGCTGAAGAACATCGCATATCTTAACGAAGTGGGCTTAACAGGACGCCATGCTGTACTCGCTCATTGCGTCCACGTCGACCGAAACGAAATGCAAATCCTCGGCAGCACGGGGACGAATGTTGCGCATTGTCCGTCATCCAATTTGAAACTCGGATCCGGTATTGCTCCCGTGAACGAAATGCTTGAACACGGGCTGTCAGTCTCACTCGGCGCAGATGGAGCTGCGTGTAACAACCGCCTCGACATGTTCACAGAAATGCGAACCGCAGCCTTACTGCAAAAGGTAAGGCATGGCCCGGATGTTCTACCGGCTGCGCGAGTACTCCGGATGGCGACAATTGACGGCGCTCGGGCTCTCGGACTCGAATCCGAAATAGGAAGTTTAGAGGTAGGGAAGCGCGGTGATGTAGCGATAGTTCGTATGGGGGAGGTTCACCTAACTCCAGGAGTGGACATAGTCTCAACCCTCGTCTATTCGGGACAGCCTTCAGACGTGGAATGCGTTTTGATAGATGGCGAACTGGTATTGCAGGAAGGGAAGCTGTCGAAGATCGACGAAGCTGCGGTAGTTAGTGAGGCGACTCACGAGTTTAGTGCCTTAACATCGCGGGCGGGGTTCGGAACGGCGAAGGAAGGGAAACGAGAGAAAAAAGCCCTGAAAAAAGCTGTGCCAGCTCGAAGGTAGCGACTGCGGGGGGCGCGATCGGCGGCCGAGCTGGCACTGGCGGGCACTGTCAATTTTGAATCGGATGGCTCGTCTTTCGACCGGCTGACTTTTGGGCGCCAGCACCACCCTCAACGCGTCGAATTATACACCTGTGGAAAATTCAGTCAACGACTTTTTGTGACTAATTCGACAAATCCCAACAAGTTGACAGTTCTTTGTCAAAGTCCCTATAGTAAGCGGTCTTTTTAACCAACCAATGGCCAGGTAGCTCAGTTGGTAGAGCGCGGCCCTGAAAAGGCCGGCGTCGGCGGTTCGATTCCGTCCCTGGCCACCATTCCACTCAACAACCTTAGCGACACTCAGAAAGCGCGTAAAAATTTCTTGGGCGCACAATACGCGAACATCAGGTTTGCCCTAGTTTCACTTTTGTCGTCGCTCGTTCAAGTAACTTCCACATTTTTATCCGTTCAACCCCGAACCGCACGAAGTTGGTGTAAAGCCTATCGTCCTTGCGCGAAATGACCAATCGACTTGCTAATCAAGAGATCTGGCGGAGACCCGATGGTGCAGCCTAGCAATGCTCTTCCATTTGTTTTCTGCGGACGAAGGTTTTTGCCAGCGGAAGTCCATCTGATCCGCCAAGTAGTTTCTGATTTTCGCGCTCTGAGTCTCACCGAGATAGCGCGCACAATCTGGGAACTCTTGGACTGGAAGCGCCCGAACAGTCGCTTGAAGAACCACGAATGCTGTCTGCTGTTGGAGAAGCTTAGTGCTGCTGGACTGGTCAATCTACCGCCGCTTCGAGAGAGTGGACCACGTGGGCCACGCGTTGTGATTTCTACCGATAACGGCGCAGAGCAAAAGTCATTGAGTTGCAGTGTGGGCCAACTTTCGCCATTGACTTTTGACAGTGGTTCGCAGCGGCTCTGAGAGCGCTTTGTGGAATGAGTTAGTTCAGCGCTACCACTATCTCGAATACAGAGTTCCGGTCGGGGCTAATTTGAGATATCTGGTGCGCTCAGGCTCATCAAAGCACGTGCTGGCTTGCCTGTTGTGGTCCAGTCCGGCTTGGAAGATGGCAGCACGTGATAGTTGGATCAGTTGGACCATGATGGTTAATGGTTGCACCTCTCAAAAAGCGGATCACTATTTAAGGGACTTTTTCACCCACGTGATGCATAGTGCGGCGTTTCTGAATATTATGGAGCACTTTTGATAGATATTTAGGATGTTCGGCGGCCCGTCACCAGCTGAAACAAACCATGCGATCCCTCCTCAAGTTTTTCTCGCTCACATACATTGTGAGCTGGATTCTTTGGATCGCGGCGGCAGCCATCTTGCGTGTGGCCACTCCGCAGCCTTCCGGGTTCCTGGCAATCAGTGGCTTCCTGTATCTCCTCGGGGTTTTCGCCCCATCTCTCGTTGCCCTCGCGCTCACTGCCCGAGCAGACGGACCCGCGGGGACGCTGGCGTTGCTCCGCCGGACAGTCAAGTGGTCCGTGGGTGCGCGATGGTATGTGTTTGCGGTCGGCTACATGGCGGCGATCAAACTCGTCGCGGCGCTGTTGTTTCGCATCGCCACTGGTGCATGGCCGGCGTTTGGTCAGGAACCCGTGTACATCATGGCGATCGCGATCCTTTTCTCGACGCCGGTGCAGGCCGGCGAAGAAATCGGATGGCGCGGATATGCGCTGCCAGGTCTGTCAGCGCGCCTCGGACTTTCCAGCGCCAGCATAGCCTTAGGGGTAATTGGGGCGTGCTGGCACTTGCCGTTCTTCTTCATTTCAGGCACTGACAAGTCAGGCCAGTCATTCCTCGTGTACCTGCTGAGTGTGACCGCGCTCTCCGTTGCAATGGCGTGGCTTTACTGGCGAACAAATCGAAGCCTGCTGCTAACGATGCTAATGCACGCCGCCGTCAACAACACCAAGGATATCGTCCCATCGGCTGTGTCGGCCTCCACGAATGCCTTTTCCCTCAGTTCGTCGCTGGTAGCGTGGCTCAGTGTCGCAATCTTGTGGATTTGCGCCGCATACTTCCTCGTTCGAATGCGCGGGGTGAAACTTCGGGACGGCTGGCAAGCAGCGACCGATGTGCGCGAAATTGCATCGACTGGGTCCGTCTAGCCGCGCAGTAGTCACAGCCGCCGAATCGTTGGACCGGGATCAGCACCTATCCTCATTCGCATCCACTTCTGTAATCATTCGCATCCTCTTCTAGAACTCACAGAGCGAGACTTCCTCATCTTTCCCCTTCCTTCGTTCTCATCGTCGCACGGGAGCCCAGCGACGCAACCTCGATTACGCAGGCTTCATTCCGGTTCTTCACATCCGTTACGACGAAGTGCATCGCTGTGTGCCACCCGTGCTTCGACTTCACTACGGAAGGGGGAAAACGCATTTTCAACAGGATTGGAATCCGCCGTAGAGTTCACACCGAAATTTGGGCTCCGTTAGAGATTTGTTGGCCTAGCATTTACCAAGTCAGATAGAATCACGCGAGCCGTCATTTGTTGTAAAGATCAAAACGTTCTATGGGCTCGCCTCTTTCATCAGGCACAAAACTTGGTCGCTATGAAATCCGCTCACTGCTGGGCGAGGGCGGAATGGGTGAGGTTTATCGTGCACGCGACAC
>JBKPAC010000250.1:0-32446 GCA_046726175.1 Acidobacteriota bacterium | reverse complement strand
AACGAAAGGACAAAGAACATGCCTCACCCAATCAACGACCTTACCCGGACGATCATCGGTTCAGCGATCGAAGTACACCGCGCACTCGGACCAGGATTACTCGAATCAGCTTATCGCCTATCTCTTGCAAGAGAACTGATGCTGCGAAGTATCCCGGTCAAAATTCATTGGCCAGGCCCGCTTGAATACAAGGGCTGGCGGCTGAAAAAGGTATATCAGGCGGATCTCGTCGTTGCAGATACTGTTGTTGTCGAAACGAAGTGTGTTGATGAACTGGCTCCAATTCACGAAGCACAGCTACTGACATACCTTCGTGTGGGAGGGTGGAAAGTCGGTTTGTTAATAAATTTCAATGTGGTCGTTCTGAAACACGGGATTCGTCGAAAGGTCATGGGCTTGGAGGAATAGATCGACGAGAGAGAATATTCTGCTGTTCTGTTTGACGTCTGTTGCGTCTCGAAGGAATAGAAAAACCGCCGAGTCGCAGAGGTCGCAGAGATCACGCAGAGAAAAGACTCAACGGCTGGTTTGCACTCAGCCCTTAAGCCGTTTTATACATATACAGTCGCAGAACAACTTTGAGCGACCTGCAGTATCGTTTATGACCAGACCGTTCAAAATCCGTAACATCGAAATCAATCCGCCATTGATTCTTTCTCCAATGGCAGGCGTCACGGACGTGTCGTTTCGGCGATTAATTAAGCGCCGGGGCGGCGTCGGTCTGACTGTTTCGGAGTTCATCTCGGTCGAGGGCCTCACACGCAGCAATCCAAAATCAAAACGGCAAATGAGGTTCTATTCAGATGAAACCCCTTTTGCCGTTCAGATCTTTGGCGGTCAACCTGAGCGAATGCGCATGGCCGCTGAGATGGCGGAAGAGGTGGGTGCCGACATCCTCGACATCAACTGTGGCTGCCCCGCGCCAAAAGTCGTGAAGCATGGCGGCGGCTCGGGCCTGTTGAAGGACTATCCGCGCCTTGAGACCATTTTGAAGGAAGTGAAGAAGGCGATCACGATTCCGCTGACGATCAAGATTCGAGCGGGTTTTTACGATCACACAATCAACGCAGTTGAAACGGCAAAACTCGCGGAAGCCTGCGGAGTCGAACACATTGCGCTGCACGGAAGGACCAAAGAACAGGGTTATCGTGGATTAGCAAACTGGGAGCTCGTCCGGCAAATCAAAGAAGTGGTTAGCGTACCAGTATCCGGAAGTGGCGATGTGACGACCATCGAAGGCGCTTTCAATCGCTTTGCAGAGATAAAATGCGATGGAGTGTTGATTGGCCGCGGAGCGATGGCGAACCCCTGGATATTTCGCCAGATCCAGGACGCGATAGAAGGCCGCGAGATCTTTCAACCTACTCTGGCAGACAAACGAGCGATTCTGCTCGAGTATTTCGAGATGTTGCGCGAGGACATGCCCGAGACTCCGGCAATAAATCGTATGAAGCAACTGGCAGGGCAATTCACGCGTGGGCTTCAAGGCGGCGCGTTGTTTCGCACCTCGATTTATCACTCGCATTCAGTGGATGAAATCCTGGGACGAATCAAGGAATACTTCGAGGCAATAGAGAACGGGCGTCCCTATTACGGAGAGGGTGGACCAGTGGAAGACGCGCCCGTCCTCGATTCATGCGAGGTCATGGCATAGCACCTGTAGGCCCAATAGGTCCTATTGCGATCTTGCGACTGTCGTCTTAGTTGTTGCTGGCTTTCCTGTTCCTGAATCGAGTTCCACCGGCGCTGGATATCCCTTACCCGCCAATGCCGCTAACTCGATCACCCGCTCTTTCTTAATATTCACTGCAGATTTTTGGTTCTTGCCCTTCTTTGCATCCGCAGTCGTTTCTTTCGCATTGGTGTTACCCGGTTTAGTTGCCGCGAGTTTTTTCGGGTGAGTCGACATCGCATTTAAGCTCTCGAGAATCTCGTTCCGCTCAGCCTCCGGCAGCTGGTCGAATTGCACTCCATTCGCTTCCAGCACCCGTCTCAGATTCTCTTCAGTGTTCGAGTCCTGATCGTAGACGTCTTTGTAGATGTGGAGCTTGCCATCTTCCACAACGATCGTCTCGTAACGAAGTTCAACGGGTACCGTCTTTTGAAGCTTGACCACCCGCGTCTTTGTCTTCTCCTTCAGATAGTTGTCCATTGCCTGAGGAGACAACGAGGATCCCGAAGCCTCAGCCAGGAGTTTCGCAAAATCCTTAACCTGTGAGTTGGTTAGACCGACGCATCCATGAGAAGCGAAAGTGCCGATCTTCGCAGGAGACTTCCCACCATGAATCAGAGAAGGCTGGCCAATCGGAATCTTTATTGGCCCAAGTGGATTCAGCGGACTTCCCGCTTCGACTTTTTCTCCTACCTTGATGTCCTTCATTGACGCTACCCACGGTTCATCAGGCGGAGTCCAGGTTGGATTGAAGATGATTTGTTGCGCCTTGCGCAGTCCTGTGGGAAGCGGAAACTGCGGGTAGCCGATGCCGACTTTGTAGGATTTCACGAGAGTACCGTCACGAAAAACATCCATTCGATAGGCCGGGATATTTACAACGATACGTGAATCTTTTGGGATTGCATTTGGACCGGGCAGCATTGCTAGTTCAGGTGCTCCGGGCGCGCCGGGTTCGACTTCACCACCTTTAACCCAGTATTCATTCACCAAATCAAAAACCGCCTGAGCTTTCTGTTCGCCGATGGCACTGCGAACCGAGCTCGCTGCCTGTTCTCGGGCTTCTGAAGCACTTGCAGTTTGGTCCTCAGCATTCGCCTGTCGTAGACGCGCGACCTCGTCATTCGCACTCTTCTGCAGCGCGGTGATTTGATCGTCAGACAACTGCAGTTTGGATTTCAGTGCTGACTTGAATCCCTCGTCGTCAAACAAGGCGTTCAGCACTGGAAGCGTGACTGCTGCCGAGGCCGCTTCGGGTTTCGTCGCGCTTGTTGAAGCGGATGGCGAAGCTGACGATGTAGCATTGGTGCTGGCAGAGTTCGAATTGCTCGCGGGCTGGGTGGTGCAGCTTGTGCCAACTATCGCGGCAGCGATCACCAAAGCAAAGCTGAGCAGGTTCAGTAATTCTCTCATTTTCAATTTCCTCTATTGCTTGCGATTGTGTTCTCAGGGGCTTGTTTTCAGCAATGAGGGTGTCCACAGGTACTGGCCTGTGAAGCACGGCTCCCATTACTGACCGCTTCGTAACAAGGGGTAAGGGTTTATGTTTACTCCTTCCCAGTAGCGCTTGGGATCGGAAACAACGGCAATTGAAAAGTGCAGGTGATAGTTACCAGCTCCTGCATTACCTGTGTCGCCAACATATGCGATCACAGTTCCCTGGCGTACAAATTGGCCTTCAGCCAAACCGTCCGCATATCTCTGAAGATGGGCATAGTAATAGATTAGTTTCCTGTCGGTGCTTAGCTGATAGATCGTAGTGCCCCCCTTTTCGCTTTGAAAAAGCTTTACGATCTGCCCGTCCGCCGCAGCAAGTACGGGCGTCCCAGCCGCCGCGGGAATATCAATCGCGTCATGCACTCGACCTTCAGAGCGTGCGTCATCGAACGTGTCTGTTAGCTGGGAAGGAGAAACTCCAGCGACAGGAACAATCAGGTGCAGCTTACCCACGTACCCGGCGACGACGTCTGGAGGAGAAGCAGTCTCTTTTAGGTCGGGGGGCGTTGGGGATGTCAGTTCGACCGGCGATGGCGATGTTACCTCGGCCGGTAACGGCGATGTCGCAGGTTCCGGCGTGGCAGCTGGAGGAACAGTTGGAACCAGCGACGGTTCCGGCGACGGTACGACGCGAACTTCCTGAGAAATGCTGGCCGGAGACGTTTGGCGCCGGCGGATCAACCAGATGAGACCGGTGACCGAACCTACGATCAGCAGAAAAACAAGAATAAAGCGTCCACGAGCGGACATTCACTTCGTTTCTATCGATTTCTCTCAAAACCCAGGGGCAAAAGTGGTCGCGGCTCAGTGCCCTCGAAAAACCAGCTGGCACCCACCCGCAGCCGGTGATGCCACGTTGGTAAACGACCGGTGTACATTGCGAAGCGAGCCTGCCGAGCGAGTGCTCCACCGAACGCTTTACCGCCCGTTAGTACAGCAGCACGTTCGGTTCCGAGGCTCATAGCTTCTCCCAACTCTTCAAAATACTTTGTCTGCAGCTGATCACCTTTCAGGAACGCGCGGACGTTGTGCGCTGCAACACCTGCTTCCTGATACGCCAGCTGCGCAGTACCTGCGAGTGTTGGAGTTGCAGCTTCATAAAACGCAATGTCGCCGAGCGCAAACATGTTCGGGTAAGAAGGCACTTGCATTGTCTGCGCAACTTTGATCAATTCGTTTCGAGTTTTGGGCACGTCGAGGTTCTTAATTACTGGGCTGACTTCAACACCTCCTACCCACACGACCCCTGCAGTATCAATCCTGGTCAGCACATTGTTGTGCTCGACTGTTATCGAGCTGCTGGTTACCTCGATGACCTTAGTCAGCGTGTGTACCTCAACGTGTGACTCAATCAATGCTTCGTCGACTACGGCACGGATCGTATCACCCATGCCGGGAACTATTCGGTCACTCATTTCGATGACGAGCACTCGAGCCTCTCCCGGCAACGCGCGACGCTTGAAAGCGTCATGAAGGAGGTCAGCCATTTTTGTCGAAAGCTCAACTCCGCTGGCTCCGCCACCGACGATGGCAAACGTTAGCGCTCTTTTCACATCCTGTGGCGGCAAGTCCGGAGGAACTCGATCCAGGGCATGCAACATGCGGCGCCGCAGATCGTCTGCGTGGTGTATCTTCCGAAACGGCAGCGAAAACTCTGGCGCGCCCGGAACGCCGCGATAATTAGTGCGCCCACCCAGCGCCACGACAAGGACGTCGTACCCAAGTGGCTCCGGATTCCCCTCAAGAAACACTCGTTGGTTTATCGGGTCGATCTGATGAGTTGTTCCCCTCACCACCTCCACGTTTTCATCAAGCAGTTCGCTGTACTTCGGCGCTATGTGCCATTCTTCGACTTCTCCGCTCAGGTATTCATACAACATCGGTGAAAAGAGGAAATGATCTTCATCACTGACCAGCGTTACATGGCCTGCCCCTTCAAGGTAAAGGGCAGTAAACAGCCCGCCGAACCCCCCTCCGAGTACCAGAATTCTGGACGCAGCCATGACTCTCCTCCCGATAGCAACCGTGGATTGGTTTGCCAGATAGTACCAAACCACTTCGAATGTTCATATTTGCTTCGCCAAACTGCCAATTTCGTTGTTTTCGTACTGAGATCCCAACGGAAACACATGAATTGAACGACGGGACACTCGCTGGACACTTTTGAGAGTGGCGTGTTAAATTGCAGCGTATTTTGAATTTAGCGGTTTCCGCAGTCGCGGCTTACTGCTGTCTAGGAGGATCATCTAAGCAGATGTCATTAGCAAAACAAACTAAAGAATCAATCGTGGCAGAGTTTCGAACGCATGAGGCAGACACTGGATCTCCTCAGGTGCAGATTGCTCTCCTAAGTAAGAGAATTAACGAACTAACCGAGCACTTCAAGCTACACAAGAAGGACAACCACTCGCGAAGGGGCCTGCTTAAGATGGTCTCACAGCGCAGGAGTTTGCTGGATTATCTCAAGCGTACAGACATCGAGCGTTATCATGAAGTTGTTAATCGTCTGGGCTTGAGGCGGTAGCGGTTTACATCGGAATTCGCAAAGATCCAAACAAACCGGGGAAATCTTCGACCTCGAGTAGTTTATCAGCCCGCGTCTATCGAAGAGCTTGCGTCAGTGCCGAACGTGACGGCGAATGACTGGAAGCAAGCAGGCGCGTTAGCCCTTGGTCACACAGCAAAGGCGGCATGAGCTTCACGGTGATGTGGCTCCTGTCGCCTTTTCTGTTAGTAGCTTTTACTTCCCCACCGCTTCACGTAGCGTGGTAGCCCGAAGTACAAAGGAATTTTCGAATACAAGCGAGGCGGATGAGACGCCCGCACGCTGGGTATCCAAGCGTTATTGTCGAAGGAGACAACAAAGATGGGAGTTAAGAAGTTTTTAAAAGAATCAATCAAGCTGGGAAACAAGGAACTTACCGTTGAAACCGGTCGCGTTGCCAAACAAGCCGATGGCTCGGTTGTGGTTTCTTATGGAGACACGATGTTACTGGTTGCGGCAGTTGGTGCCCCGACCGTTCGTGAGGGAGTGGATTTCTTTCCCCTCACGGTTGAGTACCGCGAGTCGAACTATGCAGCCGGTCGAATCCCCGGAAATTATTTTCGACGTGAAGGTCGTCCAAACGAAAAAGAAGTACTCACCAGCCGGCTTATCGATCGCCCTTGTCGACCGCTTTTTGCTGAAGGTTATCGGAACGAAACACAGGTCATTGCCAGCGTCATTTCCGCCGACCCCGACAACAATCCCGACGTCATTGCTATCACCGGTGCTTCGTTGGCGCTTTATCTATCCGATATTCCGTTCCTCGAACCCATCGCCGGCGTGCGAATAGGCTTGATCGAAGGGCGCTACATCGTGAACCCAACCTATGATGAGGTTCGCGATTCGCGGCTGAACCTGATTGTCGCGGGAACAGAAGAAGCAATTGTCATGGTTGAGGCCGGAGCACAAGAGGTCTCGGAAGAGATCATGCTTGAAGCCCTTATGCTCTCGCACAAGGAAATCAATCGTCTGTGTCGGTGGCAAAAGCAATTGTACAGAGCTCTTGACGTGCAGAAGCGACCCGTTGAGCCAATTCAGTTAAATGAAGAAGTGCTCGAAGAGGTCACACGCAATTATGGCGAGCGGCTGCGTGAGGCGCTTGATACAACAAACAAAGAGAAGCGCGAAAGTTACGCTGCAGTTGACGCTCTGAAGAAGGAGGTCGTTGAGTCGTATCCTGAGGATCTGCCAGATCAGCGAGCCATGGCGAAGCTAGTGTTTGATCACTTGAAAGAGACGATGTTTCGTGACGACATTTTGAACAAACGCCGGAGACCTGATGGGCGGCGGTTCTCAGAAATCCGGCCCATCACCGCTGAAGTCGGTTGGTTGCCACGTGTTCATGGTTCGGCCTTGTTCACCAGAGGTGAGACTCAGGCGATGGTCAGCACGACGCTGGGAACAAAAGAAGACGAGCAGTTCATGGACGATCTCGAGAAGGGTGAAGTCAAACGGCGCTTTCTGCTGCACTACAACTTCCCCCAGTATTCCGTTGGTGAAGTCGGCCGTTATGGTTCTTCAGGTCGACGAGAGATCGGGCACGGAGCTTTGGCGCGCAGAGCGCTCGAGTCAGTGCTGCCAAATGAAACCGAGTTCCCATACACAATTCGCGTCGTTTCAGACATCACAGAATCCAACGGCTCCTCTTCAATGGCTTCGGTCTGTGGCGGCAGTTTGTCGTTGATGGATGCTGGAGTTCCCCTGAAGTCTCCGGTGGCTGGAGTGGCCATGGGCCTGGTGATGGAAGGTAACAAGTATGCGATCCTGACCGATATCGCCGGCGCTGAAGATCATTATGGCGATATGGACTTCAAAGTTGCAGGCACCCGCGAGGGGATTACTGCGCTGCAGATGGATATCAAGATCGCAGGTATCAACGCGCAGATAATGGCCGAGGCTCTTGAACAAGCGAAGAAAGGTCGTCTCTACATCCTGGGGGTAATGGAAAAGACCTTGCCGGAACCTCGACCGAACATCTCCGCACATGCTCCGCGCATCATTCAGATCAAGATCAATCCAGATAAGATTCGCGACGTGATTGGACCAGGCGGCAAAGTCATTCGAGCACTGGTTGAGGAGACGGGTGCCAAGATTGATGTTGCTGACGATGGCACCATTTCAATAGCTACGGCCCATGGAGCTGCAGCGGACGCAGCGGTGAATCGCATCAAGGGTCTGACTGCTGAAGCTGAAGTGGGTCAAACCTACCTGGGCACTGTTTCAAGGATTGTGGATTTCGGTGCGTTTGTAGAGATCTTCCCCGGCACGGACGGCCTGTTGCATATCTCCGAGATAGCCGATCGTCGCGTCAAAGACGTTCGTGATGAGCTGAAAGAAGGCCAGCAGATCCTCGTGAAGTGCATCGGTCGCGAAGGCAATAAGATCAAGCTTTCACGGAAAGCGGTGCTTCGCGACGAGAGCAAGAAAGCTGAGGCAGCCAGCGCCAGCGAATCGGATTAAAGCGACCAGATCGCCGGTTCATGAAAGGGTTCGGTTCCCGAACCCTTTTTTTATCAACGTTTAAACACGCCTCAAGACCTCCCTAAACTGGAATTCGGGCCTCATTCAACGTCTTCAACACTCAAGAAAAGAAGCCATCTGGTGTCTTCATGTAGGAAACATGCAGGAATTCCGACGCTGAGCTTCTACGAGAATTAACGACCTGTCCTGCACCTCCGTTAGGTTCAGGACGACCCTCGAGGAGGAACGTCACAACGATGAGGAGTCGAGCTATTGGCCCCACAGCTGCGCTACTCAGCATCTTGCTACTAGCAAACACCCCGGTGCAGGCTGGACCAGTAGTTTTCAGCGAGGTCTTGCAGATCCTGGGCAGTTACCAGCGTCCCGCTTCCCTTAACCTTCGTAGCAGTTACCAGAGTGGGGTCCGTCCGTCGGTGATCGGAGGTATCACCGTTCAGCAACCTACAAGATCTACAGTCAGTGCACCGTCAACTGATTCGCTTCTGGCCGGAGTTGCAATTGCTCCCACTGAACGGGAATATGGCATCGACGTTGATGCAGGCGATGTTGAAGGAACCATTTGTGACTGCGGTGAGATCGCAGCTGCAGGCGGTGGGTTTCCAAAGTGGCCAATCCTGTTTCTCGGTGTGATTCCATTTTTCTTCATTCACGATTGTGATGATTGTGATACGCCCACACCAACACCGACCCCTACTCCGACTGGTAGTCCGACGCCTACTCCCTCGCCAACGCCGACGCCGACGCCAACCCCTACACCTACGCCGTCACCAACACCTCCAACCGAGGTGCCCGAGCCTGCGACGCTCTTGTTGTTCGGTAGCGGGTTAGCTGCTGTTGGTGCGACTCTCCGCCGGAGACGCGCGAAGGCGCAACGATCAAAAGCTGATTCAGAGACGACGGAGAAAGACTAATATCATGTGGAGCGGAAGCATAACAAAATTCGTGGTCGTTCTTGCGATCGCAATAGCGTTTTGCCAGAGCCAATCCGCCGGCCCTGCTTACGCCAAAAAGAAGCCTAAGTACGGCACGCTGCGAATCCAGACTAATCCGGGTGGATTGCCAATTGCCATTGACGGAAATTCGTTTGGCCAAACAAGCACCGACTTTCGTTCGATCGATCTCGAGCCGGGGATGCATACAGTTGTTCTGACTTTGCCGACGGGCGAGCTGTGGAGTCGCGAAATAGATCTTCCTGCCGGCCGAATTAAGTGTGTGTCTCTGAATTACAAACCTGGAGCACCGCCTCCACCGAAATCACCTTGCCCGTTCCCGCTTAATATTTCCTCCCCTGCCCAGGTGTCCGAAGGTGAGATCATCACGTACACAGCAGATGTTTCCTACGGTGGCAGCTCGCCGTTGACCTACACCTGGACCATCAGCCCGGCAAACGCGCGCATTCTCAGTGGCTCGGGCACGCCAACTATTACGGTCGATTCAACCGGATTGGCAGGTCGCCGAATTGAGGCCGTCCTGGTTGTTGATGACGGGTCCGGAGATGCACTGTGCCGTCAGGTCTCGCGCGCATCCACGTACGTACCGCCGCCTCCGTCGCGCGAGAATCCGGCGAAGCAATTCGACGTCTGCTGCAGTTGTTCGTATGACGATCAGAAGGCGCGACTCGATAACCTGGCAGTCGAGCTACAGAACGACCCGTCGACAACTGCTTACGTCATTGCCTACGCAGGACGCAGAAGTCGCACGGGCCAGGCCGATCGTTTGATCGCCCGGGCTCGCGACTACATCGTGAAGGAGCGCGGCGTGGATGCTTCTCGCATAGCAGTTATGAATGGAGGCTTCCGCGAAGAAGATTGCGTCGAGCTTTGGATAGTTCCGAGTGGAGCTAAGCCACCTCGACCAACTCCCACGGTGCAGGCCGGAGATGCTCGACCGATCGTAGAACCGGTTCGTCAACGCTTGCGCGGTTAGATCGAACAGGTCATCAACTAAGAAGGAGACAGGAATCTTTGGTTCCTGTCTCCTTTTCGCGTGTTGACCGGCCCTGATTGTTGTGTTAACAATCAGGCACTTCCCCGAAAACCCGCCCCTAAACCAAAGCACAATTCATCATGAGAGGGGACTGCTTGAAATGGCAGAAAACGGTGGCGGTGGCGGCAGCAGTGGAGTTGTCGCGGTGCTGGCGATCTTTGTGATCGTAGTTCTCGTCCTGCTCTTCGTGTTTCGGGACCGGATTTTCCGGGGTGGAGGTACCCAGAGGATCAACGTGAACGTCCAGACACCAAGTAAATAGCGAGAGGCGCGCCAATCATCCGCGTAATCGGCGGACAAATAAAAGCGGCTCGATTTACCATTTTGCGTTTACCATTTAACATTCCCTCATGGCTGCGCCGAACATCGAGACAATAGTATCGCTCGCGAAGCGTCGAGGCTTCGTCTTTGCTTCTTCTGAAATTTATGGAGGTCTCGGCAGCGCGTGGGACTATGGACCACTCGGTGTCGAACTCAGCAACAATGTCAAGCAGGCATGGTGGCGCTGGATCGTCCACGAGCGAGACGATGTTGAGGGGTTGGACTCGTCGCTGATTCTTCATCGTTTGGTATGGAAGTATTCAGGTCACGAAGCGACGTTCAACGACCTGCTTGTCGATTGCCGCAAGTGCAAGGATCGTTTTAGACCCGACAAGTTGTCAGATGAGTTGGCATCCCTGACGGCAGGCCAGCCGATGCCGCCCGGGATAGTCTGCCCTTCGTGCGGCGCGAGTGATTGGACTGAACCTCGACCCTTCAACACCATGTTGCAGACAAGGCTGGGTGCGGTCGCCGAAGACGACCCGACAGCACTCGCATACCTGCGTCCGGAAACTGCTCAGGGGATTTTTATTAACTTTCAAAATGTCCAGACCACTATGCGACGGAAACTTCCGTTTGGTATCGCGCAGCTGGGAAAGGCATTTCGGAACGAAGTAACCCCGGGTAACTTCATTCTGCGTACACGAGAATTTGAGCAGATGGAACTCGAATACTTCGTCAAACCTGGGGAAGACGAGAAAGCATTTCAGGAGTGGGTTGATGCCTATGTTCAATGGTACGAGCGGCTGGGAATAAGCCGAGACAACATGATGCTGTACGAAGTGCCGAAGGCGGAGCTGGCCCACTATTCAAAGCGCACAGTCGATCTGTATTACCGGTTCTTTCCTGAACGTGAAGAGGGACGTAAGCAGTTTGAAGAGCTGATGGGGATTGCCAATCGGATTGACTTCGACTTGCGGTCGCATTCAAAAGCGCCGGTAAATGAGGAAGGGAAGCGTTTGAATCCTGATTCGACTGAAGACTTGTCCTACTTTGATGAGGCGTCTAAGAGCAGGTTTTATCCTTATGTTATTGAGCCTTCAGCGGGAGTAAATCGGTCAGTATTGGCGTTTTTGATGGAAGCTTACAGTGAGCGGATTAATGACAAGGGAGAGAAACGTGTCGTTCTGAAACTGCACTCGGATCTGGCTCCGATTAAGGTTGCAGTCTTACCGCTCGCTAAGAACAAGCCCGAGATTGTAGGTATGGCAAAGGCGATCAAGCGTTCTCTGCAACCCGTCCTGCGCGCCGTTTACGACGACACCGGAGGAATCGGCAAGTTGTATGCGCGGCAGGATGAGATTGGCACTCCGTTTTGTGTAACCGTGGATCACCAGTCACTTGAAGACGAGGCAGTAACGGTTCGTGACAGAGATACATGGGAACAGGAACGAGTGAAAGTCGCAGATCTGCCTGAGCATTTGCAGAAGAGGCTGAAAGAATAGGACCAATAGGACATATATATGCCGGTAGTAAAGAAGCGCAATTATCAAACAGAGACGAGATTGTTGCTCGAATCGGGAGATCCCGTGGAATTGCCGCCCGCCGAAATCGACGATGGTGCTATCCTGGTCCAATTTGATAAATTCAAACCGTATTTGCCTGAGCTGCTCGAAGAATTGCGCGCCGGAACGGTTGCTGAACCAGTCGCAGTAATGAACGATGGTTCCACGTTCGCGATTCATGGCGCCACCCGGACGTTTTGGGTAAAGGTCTGGCACAGCGCCGGAACAGACATGAAGAGGATCGAACGAATTCAAGTCCTGAGTTGTATACCCTCCACTCGCGGCGTTCAGATCCTGATTGACCCGCCCGAAGACTATACAGATCAGTAACCGGTCCATCTCACGGACTCGCGCTTTCACGAAATCCCATAATCACTGTTGACATTGAACGGTGGTACGTTGGAGAGTGGGTTCAATGTCTGATGTTCCGGAAAAAATTCGGACGATTGCTGAAACCGTGCGCGCGGAAGGTGGCCGCGCTCTGCTTGTCGGCGGCTGCGTGCGCGACCCGCTGATGGGCCTCGAGCCGAAGGATTGGGATCTGGAGGTATACGGCATTGAGCCGGCAAGGCTCCGCGAGATTCTCGAGAAGTTTGGACAGGTCAATGCTGTTGGCGAAGCCTTCACTGTATACAAGCTCGGCCCACACCTTGACGTTTCTCTGCCGCGACGTGAGCGCAAGACTGGTCCAGGGCATAGAGGATTTGTCATTGAGGGTGACCCTTCGATGTCGATCTCCGACGCAGCACGACGCCGCGATTTCACTATCAACGCCATTTTGAGCGATCCGCTTACCGGCGAGATCATTGATCCGTTCAACGGTCAGGCAGATATTCGCAACAAAGTATTGCGCGCAGTTTCGGCGGATACGTTTGCTGAGGACAGCTTGCGAGTGCTTCGTGCCGCGCAGTTTGCCGCGCGTTTCGAGTTTGTTATCGATGATGACACGGTGGCCCTCTGTCACAATATTGAGCTCTCAGATCTACCGCCGGAACGGATCTGGGGCGAACTAGAGAAACTGTTGCTTCGCGCCAATCGACCGTCTATCGGCTTAAAGTGGTTGCGTGATTTGCGCGTCATTGAAAAGTTATTTCCTGAACTGGTCGCGTTAATCGATGTGCCTCAGGATCCCGAGTGGCATCCGGAAGGCGACGTCTTCGTTCACACCACGCTAGTGCTCGATCAGGCACGCGAGTTGATTGGCGATCTTGATTATCCCCGGCAGGTGACCGTAATGCTGTCGGCTCTTGCACACGATCTCGGCAAGCCTTCGACAACGGAATTTCTCGAAGGCCGCTGGCGATCGCGGGGTCACGAAGAAGCTGGTGTTGGTCCGACTGAAATGCTGCTGGATCGTTTGAATATCCACACGCTTGATGGATATGACGTGCGAGGACAAGTAATTGCGCTCGTACGCGAACACCTAAAGCCGGGAGAGTTTTATAAGAAGCGCGATGAATTGAGTGATGGGGCTTTTCGGCGTCTTGCACGCAAGTGTGAGCTCGACTTGCTGTATCGAGTTGCAAGGGCGGATTCGCTGGGTCGAAACGCGGACTGGATTCCGCGCGAGAAGTGGTACGACGCCGCTGCGCAGGAATGGTTCATAAAGCGCGTTAAGGAACTGATGGTTGAGCAACGGGCGCCAGCGCCTTTCCTGATGGGACGTCATCTGCTGGAGATGGGTATGGAGTCTGGTCCAAAAATCGGGCGAATCACCAAGGCAGTTTACGAGCTGCAACTTGATGGAAAAGTGCGTTCTGTAGACGAGGCTAAGGAGATGGCCCGAAGACTCCTCATTGCGGAGAGTTAGAATTGCGAATTGCGGATTGCGGATTTCGTAGGATGCATCAAATGGACCGCAACAAATCCGCAATCCGCAATCCCCAATTCGCAATCCCCAATTCGCAATTTGTTAGGGTTGCTGCTGAGTTACGCAATGAATGGTGCCCATGCCCCAGACAAGTGGTTCGCAGTTGATTGCGACAACTCTCCTGCCTGGAAACACCCAACTGATAATCTCGACAGCCCTGCTGTCATTTTCATGTCCGAAGACCGGCACAAGCACGACTTCGTTCGCGATGTAAAAGTTTGCATAGCTTGCAGGTAATCGTTCCAGGTTGCGCGTGTCAGTACTAGAACCTCCAACAACACCCGGCATCGGCAGAGTAACAATCTCAAAACTGCGCCCTTTCGCGTCCGTCATACTCTTCAGAATCTTGAGATTCTCCTGCAGCGGTTTGTAATTCGCGTCCTCTGGATCCTCTTCCACGGCGCAGAGAACCACGTCCGGCGCAACAAACCGCGCAATGTCATCGATGTGACCGTCAGTGTCGTCGCCCACTATTCCTTCACCTAACCAGAGCACTTTTGTCACGCCCAGGTGCTTTTTCAGGTAGTGCTCGATTTCTGTTCGAGTCAGGTGTGGATTGCGATTCTTATTCAGCAGGCATTGCTCGGTCGTCAACACGCAACTCGCTCCGTTAACCTCGATTGAGCCACCTTCCATCACAATGCCTGGTTCGAAGCGCGGAACGCGCAGAATACTCTCGAGGCGTTTCGGAATGGCGTCGTCGTGCTTCAAGTCTTCGTACTTGTTTCCCCAGGCATTAAAAATCCAGTCATTAAAAGCGAGACCACCTGCTTCATTAATTAGAAAGTTTGGACCGTAGTCGCGGATCCAGGAATCGACCGTTTCAATGTGGTGGAAGCGAATATTATCGGTTGGAAATTGAGAGCGCCTCCGTATTTCATGCTCCACGTCAACGTTGTCCACGAGCAAGTTGACAGTCTCATGAGGGACGAGCGCGGCCATCATTTGCAAAAAGATCTCCTCAACTTCGCTTACACGCCCGGGCCATGTTTCCGGATCCTTAGGCCAGGTAAGCCATGTCGCGCTGTGATGGCGCCACTCGGCGGGCATGAAGTAGCCGAGTTCAGCAGGAGTTGAGGTCTTCATCGTTCAGTCAGGCGTGCTCTCGAGAAAGCGGGCGGAGAGAGGCGTATAGAAATCGATGCGGCGATCGCGAAGAAAGGGCCAGTTCTGTCGAGTCTCTTCAATCTTATCCAGGTCGCAGTCCACGATCAGCACTTCTTCCTGATCGGCTGAAGCCTTTGCGAGGATCCGTCCAAACGGATCCGCGACGAACGATTGTCCCCAGAAAGTCAGCTCACCCTCGCGGCCGACGCGGTTTACCACGACAACGTATACGCCGTTCGCAATCGCATGTGCCCTTTGAATCGTCTCCCAGGCCGAGTGTTGAGCTTCGTTCATCGTCGGCTGTTCATTGGGCAGCCAACCGATGGCCGTCGGATAAAAAAGAAACTGTGCGCCTGAGAGTGCCGTTAGCCGCGCGGCTTCGGGAAACCACTGGTCCCAACAGACGAGCGCGCCGACCTTGCCGTATTCTGTGTCATGTGTTCTGAAGCCAAGGTCACCAGGAGTGAAATAAAACTTTTCGTAATAGAGTGGGTCGTCCGGTATGTGCATTTTTCGATATTTGCCGGCGATCTTCCCGTTTGAATCCAGAATCACTGCAGTGTTGTGATAGACACCTGCCGCGCGCTTTTCAAAGAGCGAGGCAACGATGACTATCTTGTTCTGACGCGCAACTTTGCTAAGCGTATCGGTAGAAGGACCGGGAATCGTTTCTGCAAGGCTGAAGAGCTCAATGTTCTCTGTTTGACAAAAATACTGCGAACGAAAGAGTTCCTGCAGGCAGACAATCTGGGCCCCTTTCTTCGCGGCGGAGTTGATAAGCTCGATGGCCTTTTTCAGATTGACCTCCGGTTTGGGGGCACAACTCATCTGCACGAGGCCCACTGTTACTGAACTCGATTTCTTCTTTCTTGGCATGCAAGGCAGTATAGCAAAGCGTTTTGAAAGTCCCACCTTCAAACCAGGCGGAGATTGCACTAGAAGTGTGCGGCATGAAGATTTCCGACTTTGGACAATCGAGATTGGACTCGGTAAGATGTGCGGTCAATTTTTACACCACACTAAATAATCCTCGGAAAGAAGCTGTCTATGATTGATTTTGAACTCACCGATGACCACAAAGCTATTCGACAAACTGTTCGCGATTTTGCAACCAAAGAAGTTGCTCCTCGCATAAAGGAACTTGACGAGAAGCAGCAGTTTGATCGTTCGATTGTCGATAAGATGGCCGACTTGAACCTGCTCGGTGTTTGTATTCCCGAAGAATATGGCGGAGCAGGGTTCGATTACATCTCGCTCGGTCTCGTTTGTGAAGAGCTCGAGGCTGTCGATACGTTTATGCGTGTGATCATGTCGGTTCACACGGGACTTAATTCACTCACGCTTTATACCTGGGGAACAGAAGAGCAGAAGCAAAAATACCTCGTGCCTCAGGCCAAAGGCGAACGCATTGCCACTTACGGCTTGACTGAACCGGGTGCGGGCTCGGATGTGGTTGGTGCGCGCTCGACAGCCCGGCGCGAGGGTGACGAATACATTCTCAATGGCGAGAAGATGTGGATCAGCCTTGCCGACGTAGCGGATCACTTTCTGTTCTTTTGTTGGACCGATGAAGAGAAGCGTCGGAAACGCGATCACTCAGGGATGTCGTGCTTCATCGTCGAGCGGACCATGAAAGGATTCACGTCGGGCACGATACATGGGAAGTTAGGTATCAGGGCCGGTAACACTGGATACTTTTCCTTACAGGACGTTCGAGTTCCAAAAGAGAACCTGGTCGGCCAGGAAGGCGAAGGTTTCAAGATTGCGATGTTCGCACTCGAGCAAGGCCGGTATACGGTAGCGGCGGGCGCGACTGGGGTGATTCGAGCTGCTCGAGATGCTTCGGTTGCTTACGCGTTGGAACGGGAAACGTTCGGAACGAAGATCGCGAATCACCAACTGGTGAAGCAGAAAATTGCCGAGATGGAAGCCGATTACCAGATGAGTCATTTACTTTGGCTCCATGCCGGTTATCTAAAGAACAGCGGCAAGCCGAACGGTCGAGCGACGAGTCTGGCGAAGTGGCAGGCGACGATCCGCAGCGAAAAGGCTGCGTCGATGGCGATTGAGGTCCATGGAGCGAATGGATATTCGAACGACTATCCAGTGGAGCGTTATTTACGGAATTGCAAAGCGGCGGTGATCTACGAAGGAACGCGGGACATACACACACTGATGCAGGCTGATTGGGCTCTGGATCTGAAGAAGGAGAAGCCTGCTCGTAAGACGTTGCCACCGTGGAAGCCTTCTGAGGCCCGCGAAACCGCGGCGGCGGATTAGAACCGAATTGGCAACAAAAAGGCACAAGGCAAGACCTCACGTTCCTTGTGCCTTCTGTTTCCCCGCATGTACGTACTCACCATCGTACACCCACCAGCGGAGGAACTAGATTTTCTAATCAAGAGCCTCAGTGTCTGAGAAAGACGTCCCAGGCCCAGCGTCCGACACGAAAGCCTCGAGCATCATCCACTCTGCCTTTATAACGGAATTGATTTCCGTACTGGTCCACACGTCTCGATTCGCGGTAGTCCAGGGACAACGAGTCAACTCCCAGTTCTGGTAATGACCGCAGCTCTGAAGTTTCGGAGAGCGCGTTGTGATTGAGGTCCTGCCACAGTCGCAGCGATGAGAAGATCGCGTCTCGTCGATCTATCGCCCCATCATTGTTGCCTCCGTTCCGGGGTTTATCGTACTCGGCGAGAGCGATGAAGCCGTTACGATGGTCTGAAGCCGGTTGTGGCGTGAAATTGCCAAACATTTCCGTCCCATCGTCTATGAGGCCGTTTAGGTTCCGATCCAGGACGAGCCATGCATCATCGCTTCCAGCAGCGGTCCAGGACAGGTGTTCCGGGCGGCCGTCAGCATTCAGGTCAAACTCTACGCCGTTGGAAAGACTGCTGAGGCTAATACCATTTCCCTCAGGGTCGAGAACAATCGGCGTTTCCGGAGCACACATGCAGGTTTCTTCGTCGAATCCTTCTCCAAGGGCAAAACACTTTGCGCGGCGGGTTGGTCCACAGTTTCGAGTGGGCAGATTGCAAGTGTGAGTGTGTGTAAGCGAGCCGTTCCACACATCGCCGCCAGTCATCTTCATTGCAAGTCGATCTATGGTGAGGGTGGCGTCGAAAACGCAGTTCGAATCGAAACAATTTCTTGTAGCAACTCCTCTGCCCGCCGCGCATGTAATTGGTGCACCGCGAGTACCCGTGGCGGTGACATACTTTTCGTCGGTGCGATTCACATGTACTCGTAACCAGTTAGTCGTAGTTCCGTTTTCATATGTATATGTATCGGTGATTGTGACCCCGCAAGACTGCGTGTTGTCCGGCGCCTCAAGACATCCACCCTGGAATCCTACAGTCTGACCATGCTTCCCTGTGACGTGTCCCGTTGTGTTCTCCGTCGTCGATCGGACAATCGGTCCCAGAATTATTTGCTCAGAGTAGCTTGAGGTCGTGAGGCTCGACTCAGCCACAGGTGGCTCGTCGATTGACTCACTGGTCACGACGGGAACGGCTGATGATTCAACATCGGGGTTTGCGCGCGATGCTGAGCCGACGGCCGGTCGTTTCTCTTTCCACACATCGCTCAATACGCCTCCCATTCCTACGACACTGTCCCAGAATGAGATGTTTACGGGCCGTGTTATCTCTGCGCCATGGAATAGGGCCAAAGCACGATAGGTGCGACTTCTACCATCGAGGAAGACGGTCACCTCATAGACTGCATAAAAGCTGACATCGTAGTAGCGCGCTGCATCGAAGCCCAGTAAATCTGCAACGGTCCATTTCGGATCGTAGATGGAGGAGTATTGACCGCTGGTCCAACGTCCTTTGTACGCCACCTTTTCACTTTGGTCGTTTTCCTGTGTGATCACCCGAGTTATTTCAATAAGATCGCCCGATGGCCCAGTCGCTATTTCACCACCCAGGGCGTTCATGATTTCCTGGACGGGGCCGGTCCGAAACTTCCGCAGTTCGAATTTTAGAACGTCTTTCTCGTCGATGTACTTTCGCTTGAAAACTGCCTGGTTAATGTTTCGAGCCGCCAGACTGAACATTGTCAATTTCTCGTAAGTATCCCGGACGCGTTTCTCGGCCTGCACGCCCACCGGGTTAGCCTTCTGCCAGCCCAGACGGTTTGCTGGCTGGGCATGTAACTGATTGATAAAGGTGAGGTACATAAGACAGGCCAAAGTGAGGCGTAAGGTGTTGCGTTTCATCTATCAAGTCCTTTTCTGGGAGGTCTTGAGGTTGAGGTTTAGGGTCGCTCCCGGAAGATCTCAATTCCTGATCGATGATTGTCTGGAATTCGTCAAACGTAAGAGCTCCGCGAGCAATCCTGCCGTTAATGATAAAAGTCGGTGTGCTGTTGATCCCGAGCTGAAATGCTTCCCGCGCATCCCGCTGCACGTACACAGAGGCTTCATCGGAAGACAAGCACATGTTGAACTGTGGCACATCGAGACCGGTCGTCTTCGCCAGCGCCTCCAGAGTTTGCCGGTCAAGCTCTTGTGAAGCGAAGAGCGCATCGTGATAGCGCCAGAATTTATCCTGCCGCGCAGCACATACTGCCGCGAGCGCTGCTGGAAAGGCATGTTCATGAATCCGCAGCGGAAGGTGTTTGAAAACAAGCCGCACATCCTTTTCATATAACCGAAGTACCTGCTCTAAGGAGGTCTGTACGGAACGGCAGTAGGGACACTCGAAGTCTGAGTACTCGACGATCGTAACGGCAGCGTTTGCCGGTCCCCGGGACGGTGCAGCAGGATCAGCAGAAACTTGCGGTACGCGAGGGTGGTCCAAAATGACTTCTACTCGTGCTGCGGCCTTCAGTTTCTCAATGCCAGCTCGATAGTGCTCCATTCGCTTCTGACTCTGGAGATCGAGACGTAATCTTTCTTTTGCTTCATCCGGGCTGATGGAAGCAAAGAAGGAGGCATTTTCGACGTAGGCTGCTTCAACCTGGGCCTCGGTAACCTCAACGGGCCCGGCGCTCAGTTGCTCCCTCAGAGCCGCGACCGTAATGCCTCGCTTCTTTGCTTCATCCTCGAGAACTCTGCTGATAATCAGATTCTCCAAAGCGGCCTTTCTGATCGCGTAGAGCTTTTCTTCGAGCGGCAGAGTCTGAGCGACAACTGCCTTGTCCACTTCCTTTTGTCTGATTGCACGACCGTTTACCGTTGCCAACACCGAGTCGTCGGTCTGCGCGCGAACTGCACCCGCCTCGTATAGAAAAAGCATGATGAAGAAAGGTTGCAGTGCTGACTCAAGAACCTTGATGAGCTGAGGGCGTGAGGTGGATAAGAACATTAAAGACTCCCAATACAGGTGAGGCAAAGTAAGCCAACACCGAAGATCGTGACTGATGAAGCGTCGTGGCGCAGAGACTATTTCAATGATCCTTGTGGGTCAATAGGTAAGATATGTCAAAAACGGCTAAGTCGTGACCAAAATGGCTAACCGATCCAAAAACGCTTTAGCGTTTCTCAACGAGCCTCTTTCGATACTCACTTGGCGCCGAGCCGTAAGCCTTTTTGAACTCGCGCACAAAACGACCTGAGCTTGTTATTCCCACCTGGTTGCTGATTTGCTTCACGCTCAGGAAGCTCGTCCTCAGCAGAAATTCAGCCCTCTGAATCTTAAGCTGAGTTAGATACTGCGAAATGGTGCAACCCGTCTCTCGCTTAAAAAGGTGGCGTAATCGTGAGGGAGACAGATTGACGGCGCGAGCGATGGCGCTAGTGTGCTGACGCGTCGAAAGACGAGCTTCGATTAATGCGATAACTGTTTGAATTCTTCGATCCATAAGTGAGGAACTGGAAAACGAAGACAATGAGAAGAATGTGAGTACGATCAAAAATCAGTGCGGTGAGATTACGCCGGGGAGTAGTTTTTGTCTACCTAAAAATGGAGTGTCAGAACCGTAAACGCGGTAGCGTCGGGTCAGGTTATTTTCAATTGCCGATTTGCGATTTTCGATTTTTTCGGTATCAGCTAATCGAAAATCGAAAATAACCTGACCCTGCTACCGCGTTACGGTTCTGACTTGTTGCTACTACTTCTTCGCTTCGTAAACTCGATTGAAAGGTGTTTCAGTGGCGCGTCGAAAATGATTCAGCCCACCTGCCTTTGCCGTCTCGCGAAGTGTCTCTTCAGAGGCGACGGCGCCGAGCGCTGGACCACCAAGTTTCATCGAATTGGCCGTGCAGCAGAGCGCTGAAGCACCTGAGAATGTTCGACCAATCGGATTGAAGTTCTCTTCAACAGTATTTCCAGCCATCGGTTCAACGATCATTGCCACGCCGTCAGGCTTGAGCATTTCGGCGGCGTGCTTACAGGCTCCGACCGGATCACCCATGTCGTGCAGGCAGTCGAAGAAAGTAATCAAATCATATTGCTCACCTGGGAAGTCCGACGCATTCGCGACCTCGAAGCTGACACGATCAGAAACGCCGGCATCTTTTGCCCTCTGGCGCGCGGTCTCAATCGATTTTTCATGATTGTCGAAGCCGAAAAACCGCGAGTTCGGATATGCTTTCGCCATAATCACAGTAGATGAACCATGACCACAGCCGATATCGGCGACCCGTCCGCCAGCTTTAAGTTTCTCTTCTACACCGCTAAGGGAGGGAATCCATGAAGCGACCAGATGTGCTGCGTACCCGGGACGAAAGAATCTCTCCGTACCATCAAAAAGATCCGGATCGTGTTCGCCCCACAGCATTCCGCCCCCATTCTTGAAGGCGTTTTCGATATTGGAAACGGCCGCGGTCATCGCCTTCACTACGAAGAAGCCACCGCCGACGAAGAAAGGACTGGACTCGTCGGTGAGCGCAACGGTCTGTTCGGGCGACAGTGAATAGCTGCCGCTTGCCGAATCATAGTTTACGTAACCTCCGGCTGCCTGATTAATGAGCCATTCTCTGACATAACGCTCATTCGTCGAAGTTTGGCTCGCCAGTTCAGCAGGCGTGCTTGGTCCATTGCTTGCAAGGGCTTTGTAAAGACCCAATTTTTGTCCGATATAAACGAGCGCAGAGCTCAGGGCTGCGCCAAAATCTCCTACAACCTTGCCTAGAAATGCGTGCATTTTGTCTTCATTTATTGCTTGAGCAGTTGCAGACATCGAAGCCTCCATTTATGAAAATTAGTAACCCGACCAGGTCGGTGACGGGAATCTTTACTGTTGTCAGTGACATCAAGTCAAGTGGCACGTACCCATCTCGGACACTTGCTGAGGCGGCATCAATTCGCGACTGAATTGTTACCCGGAAAGATCGGTATCGCGATACGAGTCGGTTCCAATACTCCGTATCTAGAAATGAAAGGAGTTTCAGCAATGGCACCAAAAGCGGCATCGGCGCAAGGTCGCAAAGCAACGAGCTTGTTCAAGGAGGCAAAAGCCTTTTCAAGCTTTTCGGTGAAGGATGTGAAGACGGCGCAGGAATTCTACGGTAAAACATTGGGACTAAAGGTTTGGGAATCGGCGGAGGGACTGCAACTCGACCTCAACGAAAGTAAAGTTTTCTTATATCCGAAGCCGAATCACACACCTGCATCATTCACGGTCCTGAACTTCCGGGTTAAAGATATTGACCAGGCGGTTGATGAATTAACAGGGCTCGGCATACGAATGGAAAAGTACGATCGGGCTGATCTCAAAACCGATGAAAGAGGAATCATGCAAAGTCCCGACGGTCCCACAATCGCGTGGTTCAAGGATCCGTTCGGAAACATCCTGTCGGTGATTGAACAGAATTAACAAGACTTACCATGTGTTTCGTGTAGTTTCGTGGATCGTGGTTTGGAGGGAAAAAAAGAGCGATCCACGAAATAACACGAAACGACGGAATGGCGTTGGAGCACTAGGCTTGCGTGTCTTATGCTCAGCTCGATCCAACGCCCGTTATGCAGTCTCAATTAGCGTACCTTAACTCATTCGCAGATCGCTGGAACGTCGCGATAGATCAGATCACGGAAACGCCCACTTCTGTCCTTGGATTTGGCACGCGTGATGATGTGCCCGTCGTGTTGAAGCTCAGCAAAGGCGAAGGTGACGAATCCAATTCAGGAGCTGTTCTGCGTGCGTTCGGCGCGGACGCCACTGTCCGGGTTTATGAATCAGATACGGGGGCGGTCTTGCTCGAGCGAATCGATCCCGCCGAACAGCTCGTGACTCTCGTTCGGAGCGGGAAAGACGCGGAAGCAACTACAATCCTTGCGAACTTAATTTCGAAGCTTGCTAATCACACACCACCGCCAGGATGCCCGACTGTTCGCGATTGGGGCCGAGGCTTCGATCGATACCTGGCAAGCGGCGATGCGCAGCTGCCCGTGGAACTAGTCCACGAAGCTTCGGAGACTTACCGCCGGCTTGAATCAACCCAAGGCCGCACAATGCTGCTTCACGGCGATCTGCAACACTACAACGTGCTGTTTGATGCTCGTCGCGGGTGGATTGCCATTGACCCGAAAGGTGTGGTGGGTGAGTTGGAGTATGAACTGGGCGCTCTGCTTAGAAACCCGGTTGAGCAACCTCAACACTTCGCCAACCCAGCCACAGTTGAGTGCCGTGTTCGTACCTTAACGACCCATTTGGAGCTCGTTTATCAGCGAGCACTTGAATGGGCCTTTTCTGAGGCGGTGCTTTCCGCCATTTGGGACGTGGAGGATGGGTACGCTGTACAGTTGAACAACCCGGGCCTGCTGTTCGCAAACGCTGTTAAGCCAATGCTGGAGACTTAGGATCCGCAGATTACGCAGATACCACAGAGAGTCTACTGCGGAGGAGGTTGATCCTGTTGCCGCGAGGATTGAACAAGCGATTGGCGATGCGCTATGGCGCGCGCTACTGTGGTTTCCAACTCGTCGAGCTCGTAAGGTTTGGTGAAATAGGCAAACGCTCCCATCTCAATCAATTTTTTCGCGCTCTCCTTACCTGCTACCCCGGATATCACAATCACGGGTGTTGAAGGCGACTTCTGCTGCACCTGCTTGAGCAGTTCTTCGCCACCGAGACCCGGCATCGCGATATCAGTAATCACCACATCGTAGGTTTCAAGTTCCAGATAAGCCAGCGCCTGTTCGGCTCGGTCAGCGGTATGACATTCGTGAGTGTGACTGAAGAGTTCCTGAAGGACTTCACGGATATTGGTATCGTCGTCGACGATCAAGAGAGTGGACATCTTTTTCTCCAGGGCTCCGGTACATCAAGAAAACCAGGGGGTGGGTGGTCGCTGGCATTTTAGCAGATCGTGATGCCAGGAGAGACGTAAGCCGCGGATTAACGCGGATCGGAAAAACTGTTAGGAAGCGTCAAGGGCAACAGTTTGAGAGCGTCAGGGACAACACCAAGCGAGCGTCAAGGGCAACAGTTAACGAACGTCAAGTACAATATGCCTCAAGCCGCGTTAACCCGCGGCTTAGTTTTTATCCGGCGAGCGCGGACACTACAGGTGCGTCGGTAGCCGCTCCATTTCCATTCGTACTTATTCCCAGTTTGCTTTCGACCTCTCTGATCAGGTGTGTAGTCTGCACAACGGTATCGGGATTCAGAGACATCGACGAGATGCCCTTCTCCACCAGGAAGCGAGCGAACTCTGGATAATCCGAAGGAGCCTGACCGCAGATTCCAATTTTCTTGCCGGCACGTGTCGCAGCTTCGATTGCCATCGTAACCATCCGCTCTACGGCTCCATCGCGCTCGTCGAAAAGGTGCGCCACCATCTCGGAATCACGATCGAGCCCAAGTGTTAACTGAGTAAGATCGTTGGATCCGATCGAATAACCATCAAACACGCGCAGAAACTCATCGGCATAGATTACGTTTGCCGGCAGCTCGCACATTGCATAGATTTCGAGGCCGTGTTGTCCCTGGCGCAGACCGAATTCAGCCATCAGATTGACGACGCGCTCAGCTTCTACAACAGTGCGGCAGAACGGGATCATGGCCTTCACGTTTACCAGTCCCATCTCTTCGCGGACGCGAAGCAGTGCCTGACACTCTAATTCAAAGCCTTCGCGATAGCGCTTATCGTAGTAGCGCGAGGCTCCTCTGAACCCGAGCATCGGATTCTCTTCAGTGGGCTCGAACTCCTGCCCGCCTATGAGCATCGCGTATTCGTTCGACTTAAAGTCGGACATTCTGACGATTACCGGTTTTGGATAAAACGCAGCGGCAATGCGGCCAATCCCTTCTGACAAGCGACGCACAAAGAAATCTCGAGGATCTTCTTCACCGATGCGCTGTGCGATCTCCTTGACGTCATCCGCGCTTTGCAGATGGGGATAGCGCACCAACGCCATCGGATGAATACCGATGTGATTGTTGATGATGAACTCGAGTCGGGCCAATCCCACACCATCATTTGGGAGCAGAGATACAGCAAAGGCATGATCGGGATCACCTACGTTCATCATTACTTGGGTACGAGGCCGTTCCTCTTCACCGATCTCATGGCGGTCCACTGAGAATTCAATCAAACCATCGTAGATGTTTCCCTGGGCACCTTCGGCACATGAAACTGTGACCTCGGCGCCGCTCTGCAACAGCTGAGTAGCGTTTCCGGTGCCAACAATACACGGCAATCCGAGTTCGCGACTGATGATGGCGCTATGACAAGTGCGCCCTCCGCGGTCGGTCACGATTGCAGCTGCCTTCTTCATGATTGGTTCCCACGCTGGGTCAGTCATCGAAGTTACCAGCACATCGCCAGCTTTAAATTCAGCGAGATGGTCTGGGTCTGCAAGCACATGAACACGCCCCTGACTGATCTTCTCGCCCACGGCAATTCCCTTTACGAGAGGTTCGGCATGTTCGCCGGTTAGTTTGTATGTTTCGATGTACGGCTTGTGATTGGTTGAATGAACCGTTTCCGGCCGAGCCTGAAGAATGTAAAGTTCGCCGGTGTAGCCATCCTTGGCCCACTCGATATCCATTGGGGTCGCCCGGCCTGCGCGTTCGGAATAGTGCTCTTCGATCAAGCACGCCCACTTCGCGAGTTCGAGGACCTCGTAATCGCTCAGGCAGTATCGTTGGCGTTGCGCCTCAACAACGTCTCGAGTTCTCGTGCCTCGGCCGTCGAGGCCGTAGACCATCTTGACTTCCTTAGTTCCCAATCGCCGGCTGACGATTGGTCTGGCTCCGGTTTTGAGTGTGGGCTTGAAGACTATCCATTCATCGGGTGTTGCCATCCCCTGGACGATTGCTTCGCCGAGACCCCACGCGCCATTTATCACTACGGCATCTCGAAAGCCGGATTCAGTATCGAGCGTGAATATCACACCTGAGCAAGCCTGGTCCGATCGCACCATGGGCTGAACGCCAATAGAGAGGGCTACCTCAAAATGATCAAAGCCGCGAGCTGCACGATAAGAGATTGCCCGGTCGGTCCACAGGGAAGCAAAGCAGCGATGACAAGCTTCGATCAGTTGTTCTTCACCGCGGATGTTTAGAAGCGTGTCCTGTTGCCCGGCGAAAGATGCGTCCGGAAGATCCTCGGCGGTTGCTGAAGATCGAACTGCAACTTCAGGAGTTCGACCGAGTCGTTGGCAAAGATTTCTGTAGGCGTTGATGATGGCTTCATGGACCGCCGTCGGCAGTGGCGTATCGAGCATCAACGCTCGGGCCCGCCTGCCGGCGCTGTTGAGACGCCTGATGTCGTTGTGATCCAGATCCGAGAGTAATTCGCGCAGCTTGTCGCGCAGGCCATTCGTTTCGAGTAACAACTGGTAAGCTTCGCACGTAGTCGCGAAGCCATCTACCGAACGCACGCCACGAGGGGTCAGGCCATGAAATAATTCACCAAGGCTGGCGCACTTACCGCCGACGAGATTTACGTCTTCGGCTCCGACAGCATTGAGGTCGAGGACTAGAGGTTTCGAGGTCCGATTCATCAGCTTCTTCTCCATTCGTGGACACGATGACCGTTGGTCCGGGGCAGCACCTGAAGAACGTCCGGGAGCGACAACTCTGGAAAGGCAAACAATAACAGATCGAGTGTCATGGTTTTCTATAAAAGAGAATCAATTGGGCCAAATTTTCAGCCCTTTAGGCGTTTACTAGCCTCAGGCGCCCAGCTCATCCGGCGGGCTAGCTTTGTTCAAGACCCGCACGAAAGTCGGTCCCACGGTCGGCTACAAATTCGTTAGCTGCTCTGCTAGTATGAGCGCGCCATCTTACACCTGCGAAACTTTCGGTTTTATCGGGATTGCAGCAAAAATTCCATCTCAGGAGATCGATACCAATGCGTCACGAGTTGAGGACAGAGCGCGAGCTGTCTTTGGATTTCTTGCGCGTGTGCGAAGCCGCCGCCATTTCTGCCGCGCGCACAATGGGTCAGGGCGATCGTAAGTATTCCGATCACGTGGCCGTCGAAGCCATGCGCGAGGTGATGGACACGGTACCGATGCGCGGTCGGATCGTCATCGGAGAAGGCGAGCGCGACGAAGCACCGATGCTTTACATAGGTGAAGAGGTGGGAGGCGGTTTCGGAGTTGGCGAAGAGATGGCTGATTCGTGTCCGGAAGTGGACATAGCTGTTGATCCATTGGAAGGAACGAACCTGTGCGCACTTGGCGCGAATAATGCGATCTCTGTTCTTGCGGCTGCTGAACGTGGCGGCCTTTTGAATGCTCCGGACATCTACATGGACAAGATCGTCGTTGGCCCATCATCCCGCGGCGTGATTGATCTTGACGCTCCGGTAAAAGAAAACTTGAGAAACATCGCGCGACGCTTGGGAAGGGAAATCGAAGACCTGACGGTGATTGTGCTGGACAGACCACGGCATAAAAAGTTGATTTCCGATGTTCGAGACGCCGGCGCGCGCATTCGCCTGATCTCCGACGGAGACTTGTCGGCGGGTATCTCTGCTGCGGTAGCCGGAACAAACATTCATGCGCTGATGGGAATTGGCGGAGCTCCTGAAGGAGTAATCACCGCTGCGGCTATGAAGTGCTTGAACGGCGAGATCCAGGCGCGTCTTGTTTTCGATCCTGAGAGGCTGGGAGTCGATCGCGACAAAGTGCCGCCGCGCGAACAGGTGCTTGAACGTCTTGAAACGATGGGAATAAAGGATCCGAACAAACTTTATGATACAAACGATCTTGCTCCGGGTAAGAAGATTATTTTTGCAGCTACCGGAGTGACCGATGGCGCATTGCTGAAGGGCGTGAGATTCTTTGGAGCAGGAAAGCGGACCCACTCGATGGTGATGACTACAGAGTCGCGACACATCCGGTTTGTCGATACTCTGCACATCGAAGGTGGCCCGGACACGGTGATTAGATTTTAGATTTTAGATTTTCGATTGCCGATTGCCGATTAATCAGTTTTCGCAAATCACGTACGGTAATCGAAAATCACGAATCACAAATCAAGAATCAAAAGATCAAAAATCAAAAAATCGGAAATTGGAAATTGCAAATCGGCAATCGAAAATCGCCAATCCTCTTCTGGCTGGTCCTTGTCTTTGGGAGTCTACTTTTTCTGACTCTGATTGCTGGCGCACCCCTGCTCCGTGCAGACAATCACGGTACTGTGGCAGCAATCATCTACGGCGCGTTCAGCAAGATTTGTCATCAACGACCTGAGCGTTCTTTCTTTCTCGCGGGCCATCCGCTCGCTGTTTGTTCCCGCTGCACCGGAATCTACGTTGGCGCTTTCCTCGGTCTGATTACTTACCCCTTGATTCGATCGTTGAGAATCACAACTGCTCCTGATCGCAAGTGGCTGTTTGTCGCCGCCGTCCCAATGGTTGTGGACATCGCTGTAGATCTTCTTGGGATCTGGCATAACACGCACTCGTCAAGGTTGATAAGTGGTCTGATCCTCGGCGGTGCGGCCGTATTCTACGTGATGCCCGGCATTAGTGAACTGGCATTGCGAATGTTTCGAAACTCCCCTCCGGAACTTCCGGTACTGCTCCCCTTAGTACGACCTGACGCAATAACTTCAGCGCCAAGCGATTACAGCGCGCCTCACCGGCGAATCTAATTTGGATTGAAGTTCGTGAAGTTTTATTCGTGGTTCGTGTAATTTCGTGGATCCGTTTTTGCCGTTTGTGTGTCTATTGTGCAGAGGAAACAAGAGATACACGAAATTGCACGAACCAAGACGAAACTGATGTTGGAGTTGTTAGCCTTGAGTGCAAGAAGATTCATTCTTCTGATTACTTTTCATCTCACGGTAGTGACCTGCCTGACTAAAAATCCGCAAGCACAACAGATCCCTCAACCTCGTCCATCACCCACAGTCGATGTGTCAAACGCGCCACAGGACAAGTTGAAAGTATTTACCGAAGAAGTGCGAGTTACCGTTCAGGTGACAGATAATCAAGGTCGATTCGATCCCACACTCGAGCGAGACGAGTTGCTTGTGCTTGAAGATGGTGTGTCACAGGAGATCCGCAGCATACAACGAACTCCAGCGAGCGTGTTGGTGTTGCTGGCTACGAACGGAGAGCTGAATCCCGCAATGAAGACCAAGCTAACGAAAGAAGTCGCGGTTCATTTCCTGTCTCGGCTGGCCACGGGCAACACCATCTGCGTGATGCAGTACGCTCGCGACACGACTATGTTGCAGGACTGGACCGCGGATCGTGATGCGGCAATAGCAGCAATTACAAACAAAGCCCACACCAACAATGGAGCTCGTCTTGCTAACGCTCTGACCCAATCGCTCGAGCAATTCAGCAAGACGCCCGCGGGTAATCGTCATCTGGTTCTGATCACTGATGGCGTAGACGATTCGTCAGACGACTCCACATTGCAGGAGACAATCAGGAGACTGCTACTCGAAGGGATTGCAGTTCATGTAATCAGTTATTCTCAGATGGGGAGGGAAAGTATTCGAAAGGCGGCACCGCTCATTCTGCTGACCGGCAAGAAGCCACGCAAAACAGCAGCTGATATCGCAGCAGAGATTCTCAATCCCATTGGTCCGCATTACGAGAAACCTCAGATACACCTCATCATCGATACCGATATCCAGATGCGCCGGCGAAGGGCTGAATACCGTAAGGCGATGAAAGTGGGCGAACAATGGCTCACAGGTCTGGCATCAGAAACCGGCGGATCAATCGATATTCCAGGTGGTCCGAAAGATATGCTTACGAGCGCTAACGAGATTGCGCGCGTGATTGGGTCGCAGTACGTAGTTACTTATCGACCGAAGCGATCGTGGACTTTGGCAGAAAAAGACGAGTACCGCTCAATCGAAGTTGCTCCAAGGCGAGTTGGGCTGAAGGTCTCTGCGCGTCGCGGCTATGTCGTACCGCAAGGTAGGCAGTGAGGCTTCTATTTGGTGTAATTTCGTGGATCCGTCGTGCCCTCCATTGCAGACTTCTTGATAATGTTCGTGTCATTTTGTGGATCACTCGTCACCGATATCCACGAAGTTCACGAAATTAGGAATGACCCGGGAGAGGCTACCGGAAAAGACGGTCCACGAAACTACACGAAAGCGACTAGTTTCTCAGTTTTTGGAATGACCGCCCGCTGGGTTAAGATTCTGCGCCCGCTATTGTCAGCGAGAGCTTGAAAGCTTTGTAAGTCTTTGATTTTAAAAGAACCTGGTATGATTTTTCAGGATACGATTCCACCCGTTGGCCCAACTCCAAATCAGCTGTTTGAGCGTTATTTCCATGACGTCGTCATTAAAACGGCAGCGAACATCAGCCCCTTGTACCGCCTCGATGCTTTTGATTGGGTCGTCCTGATTCTGTATTTCACAATCCTTACGATTCTGGCAGTGTACGGTGGGTACCGTATCAAGCAGGTCATAGACTTCTGGCGCTACCGCGGCTTCGTTCCTCAACCCAGAGCCCATTACGAACCATCAGAGCTGCCATTCATCACTGTTCAACTACCGCTCTTCAACGAGATGTATGTGGTCGAACGCTTATTGAAGGCCGTTACACGATTCGACTACCCGCGAGAAAAATTCGAGATCCAGGTGCTGGACGACTCGACCGACGAAACGGTGAACCTCGCCGAAGGTACAGTTGCGAAGTATGCGAAGGAAGGTTTCAACATCTCGTACATTCATCGATCCGATCGAACAGGTTTCAAAGCCGGAGCCCTCGAGAATGGATTGAAGACTGCATCTGGTGAGCTGGTCGCGATCTTCGATGCGGACTTCGTTCCTAAGGCTGATTGCCTGAAGCGATTGGTCCACTACTTTACTGATCCGGGTGTGGGCTGTGCGCAGATGCGCTGGTCACATATCAACGGCAGTTACAATCTGTTGACACGATTACAGACCATCATGTTGGATGGTCATTTCGTTGTAGAGCAGACCACGCGAAATCGTACGGGCGGCTTTTTCAACTTCAATGGCACAGCGGGTATCTGGCGTCGTCGAGCGATTGAGCTGAGCGGCGGATGGCAACACGACACGCTCACAGAAGACACGGATCTCAGCTTTAGAGCCCAGCTAATGGGATGGAAATTCATTTATCTTCTGGACGAGGAAGCTCCCGCTGAAATCCCGGTAGAGATCAATTCATTCAAAGCTCAGCAGCGGCGCTGGGCCAAGGGCGTGATGCAGGTAGGATTGAAGCTCTATCCTCGTATCTGGTCCGCCCCATTGCCATTTCGTGTGAAGCTCGAGATGTTTTTCCGGCTGACCGGGAATATAAGTTACCCGCTGATGATCGTAGCGAGCCTGTTGCAGTTTCCACTTCTGCTCGTGCGATACAACCAGCCGTTTTATCACCTGATGGTCCTCGACCTGCCGCTGCTGTTCTTCTCATCCATTTCTGTGGTCCTGTTTTATGGAACGGCAATCTGGTATTTGGATAAGAAAAGGGCACCGCGGCTTTTGCATTTGCCGCTTGTGATGGCACTGGGCATCGGTCTGGCGTTTTCAAACGCACGTGCTGTCTTTGAAGCTCTTTTTGGCGTGAAGTCCGAATTTGTGCGCACTCCAAAATACCGTGTTGAGAAGACACGTGACGAAACCTGGAAACGGAAGAAGTACAAGCGGAAAAAGGGACTGCTGCCGCTGCTCGAGTTATTGTTCGCGTCCTATTTCGTAGTGGGCATCGTCTATGCGGTACGTTTACACATGTGGGGGACCATTCCGTTTCTTTGTCTGTTCTGTTTTGGCTTCGGCTACATGGGTGTTATGAGTTTGCTACAGACCGCGAGTGGTAAGCGCATAACGGCTTTGTGGCGCCCGCTCAAGCCTTCGAGTGCTGGACAGTAGGCAGCGGTAGGAGGCAGTTGGCAGGAGGCAGTTGGCAGGAGGCAGTTGGTCGTTGTTCGTTGGTGTCTTCGGGTTCGTGTTATTTCGTGGATCCGCTTTCTTGTAGATGTGACAAAACAACGCTGATCCACGAAATAACACGAACCCGAGCACACGAAACAACACGAACCCGAAGACACGAACGAACGACTGCCAACTGCCTCCTGCCGACTGCGAACTGCCGACTGCGAATTGCCGACTGCCGACTGCCA
>JBKPAC010000249.1:0-15193 GCA_046726175.1 Acidobacteriota bacterium | reverse complement strand
ACTGCCCAGTGAACTCAGTTCCTTTGCAAATGGCATGTTAGTAAGGGCGGTTTACCCCCGCTACTCCGTGTACTCAAATCACTAATTGGGGAGCAGCGGGGGTAAACCGCCCTTCCCAACTTGCAATTTGCGCGCGCTCTGAGTTGTCAGATCATCACCTTGAGAATGATCCGAGTCTGCTTCTTATTTTGCCTTGTGCTCGTATTGGCATCCGCCGGTCATGCTCAACGTGACCTGACTCGTTATGTCGACCCATTCATAGGTACAGGTGGACACGGGCACACATATCCCGGCGCCACCGTGCCTTTCGGGATGGTCCAACTTAGCCCCGATACTCGTTTGACGGGCTGGGACGGATGCTCGGGCTATCACTATTCTGACAAGGCTCTCTACGGGTTCAGTCACACTCACCTCAGCGGTACCGGGATCTCGGATTACGGCGACATCCTGTTTGTGCCCGTCCTCGAAGACGTCTTCCTTCGACCGCCTCATGAACAGAACTCCCGAAACTACGGTTTTAGTCACAGCAATGAAAAGGCTGAGCCGGGTTATTACGCGGTCAAACTCGACAATGGAATCTTTGCTGAACTGACGACTACCTCGCGCGTCGGTTTTCATCGTTACAATTATCCGTCAGCAGCAATCTCAGCCAATCTCCTGATCGATTTAACTCACCGAGATCGTGTGCTCGACTCGTATCTGCGCATCGTCGACAGCACTCACGTTGAAGGCTTTCGCCTATCGCAAGCATGGGCCCGGGATCAAATCGTCTTCTTCGTCGCGGAGTTCTCGCAGGAGATCAGTTCGTTCGGCATAGCCAATCCTGTTTTTCAGGACAGTCTCCGTGAAGCACAAGGTACAGACATAAAGGCATTCCTTCGCTTTCGTGCACCTTCCAAACCGCTGTTGGTTAAGGTTGCGATTTCAGCTGTCAGCATTGAAGGAGCACGGCGCAATCTTCAGACAGAATTGCCACACTGGGAGTTCGATCGAGTCAGGACAGAAGCAAAACAAGCCTGGAACGCTGAACTGAATAAGATTGCCGTTAGGAGCGACAACCAGACCCAGTTGAAGACCTTCTACACCGCGCTCTATCACACCATGATCGCTCCAAATCTTTTCATGGATGTCGATGGACAGTACCGAGGTGTCGATAAAAAGATTCATGCGGCGAAAGCCTTCGACAACTACACTGTTTTCTCGCTCTGGGACACGTTTCGCGCCGCACACCCGCTATACACAATCATCGATCGCAAACGCACGCTCGACTTCATCAAAACTTTTCTGGCTCAGTACCGTGAGGGAGGGCGACTTCCTGTTTGGGAACTGTCAGCGAATGAAACTGACACCATGATCGGCTATCACGCAGTGTCGGTCATCGCGGATGCCGCTACGAAGGGAATAGTAGATTTCGATCTTGATCTTGCATTGGCGGCAATGAAGCACAGCGCTGATCTGGCGCACTTCGGGCTCGCAGACTACAAGGCTCATGGCTACATCGACATGGAACAGGAGCGCGAGTCCGTTTCCAGGACGCTGGAGTATGCGTACGACGATTGGTGTATCGCACAGATGGCGAGGCTGATCGGACGAACCGAGGATTTCAATCGTTTCATTCGACGCGCGCAGACCTACCAAAATGTGTTCGATGTCAAATCTGGCTTCATGCGGCCGCGAAGTAATGGTGGGTGGTCCAGCCCTTTCGATCCCCGCGAGGTGACGTTCAGTTTCACCGAAGCGAACTCGTGGCAATACACGTTCTTTGTACCGCATGACATCAGTGGTCTGATCGATTTGATGGGTGGCCCGCAGAAGTTTGCTCGCAAGCTCGATGAGATGTTTGCGGCCGAAAGCAAGACCACGGGTCGTGAACAGGCAGACATAACCGGACTGATGGGGCAGTACGCACACGGCAACGAGCCGAGCCATCATATTGCGTACTTGTACAACTATGTGGGCCAGCCGTGGAAAACCCAATCACGCGTACGGCTGATCATGGACCAGTTCTACAAACCTGAACCTGACGGGCTGATCGGGAACGAAGACTGCGGCCAGATGTCTGCCTGGTACGTTCTGAGCGCAGCTGGACTCTACCCAGTGACACCCGGCAATCCGATATATGTGATCGGAAGTCCAATTTTTGCTGAGGTCCGCTTCAACCTCGAAAACGGCAAGTCGTTTGTCATAAAAGCGAAGAGCGTATCAGATCGTAACCTTTATATTCAGTCGGCGACGCTGAATGGTAAGCAGTATCAAAAGTCTTTCATAACACACGGTGACGTCATGGCTGGAGGTGAGCTGACTTTTGTAATGGGTGCGCAGCCAAATACCAGCTGGGGTACGGGGGATGGTAATGCACCTGTTTCGGCGATCACGGAGCAACGAATTGTTCCAGTGCCGGTAGTGGAAGCACCCGGAAAGACTTTCAAGGACCGCGCGCGAATCAGTTTCAGCGTGCCGAACAACAGGAAACTTCAAATTCTATATTCAGCTGACGGTTCGCAGCCTCTTACCTTTGCAAAGCCTTTCGAGATCGATCGAAGCACTACAATTCGCGCCTGGGCCATCGATAGGGACGGACACCAGAGTCAGATTGCCACGGCCAGGTTGCAGAAGATTCCACACAACTGGAGTTTGCGATTGGAATCAAAATACAGTTCGCAGTATTCGGGCGCCGGAGACCTAGCGCTTATCGACGGTATTCGCGGTACCAGAAATTTCAGCGGCGGCGGCTGGCAAGGTTATCAAGGTCAGGATCTTGTAGCTGTCGTCGATCTTGGAACGGCGCAGAGCGTTTCAAAGCTTGGCGCGGGCTTTCTGCAGGACGTTGGCTCGTGGATAGTAATGCCACCGACAATCGAATTCGAGCTCTCGCTGGATGGCTCGCAGTTCACTCCCGTTCTGTCGATTCCCACAGACGTGAGCGATCGAAATTACGATTTGGTTATTAAAGAATTCGTTGGCAGCATTTCGCCGCAGAAGGCGCGGTTTGTACGTATCAAGGCCCGCAGCTATGGGAAGTTACCTTCGTGGCATGCCGGCAGCGGCGGCGACTCGTGGATCTTTGCGGACGAGATTGTTATTGAATGATAACCGCATCCTTCAGCGTGAACCGACCTTCATATAGCGCCTTACCGATGATTACACTGTCGATTCCACGATCCTCGAATTCTGACAGCCTCTTGATGTCCTCCACTGACGAAATACCACCTGATGCGGTAACTTTCACCCGCGAGGCTTCGGCGACTCTGCAGGTCTGTTCGATGTTTACTCCTGACAGCATCCCATCACGCTGCACGTCGGTATAAACGATCCGCTCAATCCCGAGCTCTGAAACCTGACGAGCGAGCGTGACCGCGCTCATTGAACTCGGCATCTCCCAGCCACGGGTCATTACCTCACCATCTCGAGCATCAATGCCGACGACAATGGTCGAACGAAAAAGTTGCACCATCTCACGCAGAAGCGAATGCGACTCGGCAGCAGCAGTTCCAATCACAACCTTTGCGACGCCAACATTGAGCACTTGTTCGACCGCCTGGCAGGTACGCAAGCCGCCGCCAAATTGCACTGGAATTCTCAACGCGCTCACTATCTCGCGCAGCACTTCACGGTTGGGCGATTGAGCCTCCGCAAAAGCACCATCCAGATCGACAACATGCAGCAGTTGTGCACCTTCACTTTCAAAGTTCACAGCAACCTCGACCGGATTGTCACTGTAGACAGTCGCCGAGTCTCTGCGCCCCTGAGCGAGTCGCACACATTTTCCATTCCGAAGATCGATGGCAGGAATAATGAGCATGTCAATTGGAGTTTTGTCCGTAGTCCGTAGTCAATAGTCAGTTGCCTTTTCTTCGTGTTGGTTCGTGTCTCCGGTTTCGTGTTTATTCGTGGATCTCGTTTGTGCAGCCGACCAACGATCCACGAAACAACACGAACCACTGACCACTGACTACTGACTCGATCCTAATACCTTCATTGTCTCCTCAAACAACACTCGATTAGTCGAGATTGCGTTGCCGCCATAGATTGTTCTGTTGCCGCGCCAGTCAGTGAAAGTTCCCCCTGCCTCTTCAACGATCGGCAGCAGGGCTGCACAATCCCACACATTCATCACCGGATCGAGCATCATGTCGGCGCGTCCTGTCGCGACGAGCAAGTGGCCATAGGCGTCGCCCCACGTCCGTCGTGCATGAACCCGCTGCTGCAACCTGGCGGCCGCTGGTCCAAAACCGAACTGCTCACAAGTCCCGAAGTCTGTGGACAGAAGCAACGCGGCGTCGAGAGATTTTGTCGAAGAAACACGGCACGGTTGATCGTTCCAAAAACATCCCAGGCCTCTGGCAGCAAATACGATCTCGTTTATCGCCGGAATATTTATTACACCGAGTACAGAATCCTTCTCGATCTCGAGGGCGACGAGCACCGCATAGAGGGGGACTCGGTGAACAAACGAGTAAGTGCCGTCTATTGGATCGAGAATCCATTGCCGGCCTGACGTTCCCGGTTTAGCGCCCTGTTCTTCGCCGAGAATCGCATCGTTGGGAAAGGCGGCCGTGATCTTTGTCCGCATCAGCGCTTCAGCTTCGCGATCAGCAACAGTCACAAACGAGTTGTCGGCCTTCCGCTCCGGGACAAATGACCCTTTGAAATGGCGTAGCGTGATTTCACCCGCCTCTCGGGCCAGATCGACCGCGAAATTCAGGAGCGTTGTTAATTCAGACATGTTTAGTCTGCAGTTGGCAGTCGGAGTCGGCAGTTATTCGGCGGAATCACAAAATCGAAAATCGGAAATCGAAATCAAAAATCTATTTATCCTTCTTCCGGCCCGACAACTCCTGACTGACATCTTCAAGCGTCACCTTTCGATCCACCATCATTACAAGTAAGTGATAGATGAGATCCGCCACTTCCCTCACCAGTGGTTCTTGTTCGTCGTTCTTAGCCGCAATTATTGTCTCGCTCGTCTCTTCACCCAGCTTCTTCAAAATCTTATCCAGCCCGCGCTCGAAAAGATAAGTTGTGTAAGACCCCTCGGGTCGAGTTAGACGCCTCGATTCGACAATCGAGTAGAGGTCGTCCAACGTCTCGCCGATCGACGAACCTTCCATCGTCACCCGGCTGTTCTCAACCCTTGGCTCGAAAGTTGGATCATGGAAGCACGATTGATTACCCAGGTGGCAGGCAGGACCTTTGGGAACTACCTGAAGAGCAATTGCATCACCGTCGCAGTCGGTAATGATTGACATGACGCGTTGTGTGTTTCCCGACGTTTCCCCTTTGTGCCACAGCTGGTTACGCGAGCGCGACCAGAACCAAGCCTCTCCCGTCTCCATGGTTCGGCGCAGGCTCGCTTCGTTCATGTACGCGAGCGTCAGTACCTGACATGACCGAGCGTCCTGTACGATCACCGGCACGAGCCCGTTCTTGTCGAACTTTACGTCTTGCACTCTCATCTCACTACCACTCCTTGCGAACGCAGATAATCCTTCACCTCAGGGATTTTGTAGTCACCAAAATGAAACAGCGAAGCAGCGAGAACCGCGCTGGCTCCGCCGTCGCTCAACACGTCTCGGAAATCTTCCATCCGGCCCGCTCCGCCGGAAGCAATGACGGGAATTTTCACAGCGGAACTGACAGCTCGCGTTAGCTCGACATCATATCCTGATCTGGTCCCATCGCGGTCCATGCTTGTGAGCAAAATCTCCCCCGCGCCTAGACGTTCGGCACGCGTGGCCCATTCAACCGCGTCCCAGAACACGTTCTTTCGTCCTCCATGAGTAAACACTTCCCAACCCTTGCTCGCGTTCAAGTGGTCACGACGGCGCGCATCAATGGCAACTACGATGCACTGACTGCCAAAGGTCTCGGCACCTTCTGTAATCAGCTCGGGCCGCGCGACGGCCGCTGTGTTCAATGAGACTTTGTCCGCGCCGGCGCGCAACACTGCGCGAATGTCGTCAACGGAGTTTAGGCCGCCGCCAACGGTAAAAGGGATGAAGACTTCATCAGCCACTCGGCGGACGAGATCCATGATTATTTCGCGTTTTTCGGATGATGCGGTGATATCCAGAAATACTAGTTCATCCGCTCTCTGTTCGTCGTAGGCGCGGGCCTGGGCCACTGGATCGCCGGCATCAACGAGCGAGACAAAACGAATGCCTTTAACGACGCGCCCACGATCCACGTCGAGGCAGGGAATAATCCGTTTAGCTAACATTCGATTTCATCCTCCGTGTCCTCCGTGTCTCTGTGGTGATGACGGTTAGGGTTAATGGCACCACGGAGACACGGCGAAACACGCGAGGCTAAGACATTCCAGCAAAATTTCTTAAAAGCTGCAGACCCGCCTTTTGGCTTTTCTCCGGATGGAACTGGACGCCCGCGACATTTTCCTTTGCAACAATTGATGGATAAGTGCTGCCGTAATCTGTCTCCGCTACAACTATGGTCGGCTCTTCCGCTGCACAGAAATACGAGTGAACAAAATAGAAGAACGCGTCGTCTTCAATTCCTGAAAGCAGCGAATGTGACTGTGTTTGCCTGACCTGATTCCATCCCACGTGCGGCACAACAAGATCTTCGCTGAAGCGCTGCACCGATCCACGCAGCAGCCCGAGACCACGGGTGGTGCCAAACTCTTCTGACTTTTCGAACAGCATCTGCATACCGACGCACACTCCCAGGATTGGTTTGCCATTTTTCGCCTGCTCAATCACAAGCTGGTCAAGCCCTCGATCTTGCAGCGCTCTCATACACGCTCGAAAGGCCCCGACTCCCGGCAACACCAATGCTCCCGCTTCCATCAGCACTTTTTGATCTCCACTTACGAGAGCTTTCGCGCCCGTGGTAGCAAATGCCTTCTCAATAGAGCGCAAGTTGCCGACGCCATAATCGATGATTACCACATCACTCACTGCATTTTCCTGCATGAACAGATTGATCACGGTAAGCGGGTAAACCGCCCTTCCCGACCGAGATTTTCAACTGGTTCCTGTTAATTCATGAGTCCGATCGGAATTTCATTCAAATCTCAGCTAATCACAGTTAGGAAGGGCGGTTTACCCCCGCGAAGCTCCCGCTGCTTACAACCTCACAATGATCCTTTCGTACTCAAGACACCTTCGATACGCGCATCTTTCGCGACGGCCTCTTTCAGTGCTCGCGCTGTTGCCTTGAAGCTCGCTTCCAAAATGTGATGTGTATTGCGCCCGCGAATCAGATCGATGTGCAGATTGCATTGCAACTTCTCTGCAAACGAGCGCCAGAAGTGCTCAGCAAGCTCCACTGAGAAGTTGCCGATTCGCTGCCTGCGTGTTTGCACTTCGTAAATCAGATAAAAACGTCCTGACAAATCGACCACCGAACGACACAACGCTTCATCCATTGGGACCACGGAAGAGCCGTAACGCGCGATGCCTGCCTTGTCGCCTAAGCTTTCGAAAAAAGCCTGGCCAAGACAGATCGCAATGTCTTCAACGGAATGATGATCATCGATTTCGAGATCGCCATTGCACCGGACCTCGAGATCAAAAAGCCCGTGACGCGCGAACAACTCGAGCATGTGGTCCAGGAACGGCAGTCCGGTCGCCACTTTACTTTTTCCACTACCATCAAGCCCGAGCGTCACGACGATGTCCGTTTCCTTCGTCTTGCGACGCACTTCAGATCCGCGACGTGAATTGGTCGATTTCTTCATTGTTTTAGGTCTCTGCCTTTGCAGATCTCGTGCAATGCAGACAGCAGCTGTTCATTTTCAATCGTAGTTCCCACGCTGAAACGAAAGCAGTCGCCGAGCATCGGATACTTGCTGACGTCCCTGACAAGAATGTCCCGGCGCAAAAGTTCTGAAAAGATAAACCGCGGATCGAGCTCGGATCGCACGAGCATAAAGTTTGCTCGCGACGGAACAGGCTCGAGCCCGTCGACTTCTTGTAAGGCGCCGGACAGCGAGTCGCGCGCTTCAATCATCCTGGTCACGACAGGTTTGATCTCGGATTCGTAAAGCTCGATCGCAACTTCAGCAGCAGTCTGCGACACGACGTTGAGGTTGTAAGGCAACACCGCTTTCCGTATTTCCGTTACGAGCTGCGGAGCTGCCAACAAATAGCCGATTCGAAGAGCCGCCATTCCCATTGCCTTTGAAAATGTCCGCAGCACAACGAGGTTTTCGTGCCGCGCTAACAAGGGCACGACAGTCTGTCCGGAAAACTCGTGATAAGCCTCATCTACAACCACTAATCCTCTGGAGTTCTCGAGCAATGATTCGAGGTCAGCGGGCTCGATAACGCAGCCGGTGGGATTATTTGGCGAACAGATTATGGTGACATCAAGCTTGCTCGACTGCACCACTGAGTTCAATGCCCAAGGGTCGTAAGTTAGATTCTGTTTGAGCGGTACGCTAACAACTTCTCCACCGAGCACCGTGGCAATCTGCCGGTAGAGAGCAAAGGTCGGCTCACTGATGAGCAGCCGCTTCCCAGCCTCGATTGTAGTCATGAGTAGCGCCTGGATCAGTTCATTCGAACCGTTGCCCGCAATGATTCCGTCCGCCCTCCAACCTGCGAACGTAGCCAGCCGGTCGTTCAGGCGCTCAGGCACAAAATCGGGATAGCGCGACCATGCCAACTGCTCAAGGCGCCGCAACGTCTCTTTTCTGATTTCGGACGGGACGCCCCACGGGTTCTCATTCTGATTTAGCTTTACCCGAGCACGATCCGGCGCAAGCGAATACGCTCGCAGCTGCCGGACATTCTCTTTTATAGAGTCGAGGGCTGACATCTCAATCCTTCGTGCGTATCAACGCTGACCGCGCGTGTGCTTCAAGTCCTTCGGCACGAGCCAACACTGCAATGTGTTCCGCTGCCTGCCGGAGCTCAGCTGCCGAAAAGCAGACGAGATTGGTCCGCTTCAGAAAATCGTGAACGCCCAGTGCTGATGCAAAACGAGCTGTGCGCGCGGTCGGTAAAACATGATTTGGACCAGCCAGGTAATCACCTACAGCTTCCGGTGAACCCGGGCCGATGAAGATCGCTCCGGCATGACGGATTTGATTGGCGATCGCGGCCGCATCTCTGGTCATTATCTGCAGATGCTCGGGCGCCATTTGATTTGCGAGATCGCAAGCTTCTGTTATTTCACCAACGACGATGATCGCTCCGTACTCCTTCAGCGAACTTTCCGCAATTTGTCTTCTGGGCAAATCGGCGATTTGACGAGCCAACTCAGCGGCTACGTCATCAGCGAGCTGGGCGCTGGTGGTGATCAGAATAGCGGACGCGTCCTCGGCATGCTCGGCCTGGGCCAGCATATCTGCCGCTACGAAGGAAGCATCGGCATCTTCATCAGCGATGATGATCACTTCTGTTGGGCCTGCAATTGAATCAATACCGACCGCGCCAAACACCAGTTTCTTCGCCGCGGCTACGTAACGATTTCCGGGACCGGTGATCTTGTCTACGCGAGGCACAGTTTCGGTTCCATACGCTAAGGCCGCTATCGCTTGAGCTCCACCCACGGCATAAACTTCTGTGACACCAAGTTCGACCAGCGCTGCGGCAACCGCCGGATTCTCACTTAGCGTGCGCGGTGGCGTCGCAACAACGATCCTCTGAACACCTGCAATCTGCGCGGGTACTACGTTCATTACAACAGATGAGGGGTAACTTGCAGATCCGCCTGGAACGTACAATCCTGCGCTCTCGATCGCCGAAATTCGCTGGCCCAGATAACCTCCATCCGATCCGTCAATGGCCCACGAGTGCTGTCGCTCATGCTTGTGGAATGTTCTAACTCGAGTAATTGCGTCTTTGAGGGCACCGAGGAAATAAGGAGGAACGCGACTCGCTGATTCCTGCAGCGATTGTGCTGAAACCTTCAGATCCGAGCTCTGGATTGAACAGCCGTCGAACCGAGCCGTGTATTCGATTAAAGCTGCGTCACCTCGAGCGCATACGTCTTCGATGATTGCTGTCACCTGGCGCATCAGCTCAGCGTCTAGTGCAACATTCCTCTTGCTGATGCGCTTCAGCTTTAGTTCAAGCTGCTCACGATTCTTAGTGAAGATTCGCTCGATCATCATCACATTCCGCTCGCGTTCTTCAGCATTTCAATCAAATCACCAACAGCCTTTGCCTTTAGTTGGTAACTGGCACGGTTTACAACGAGGCGCGCGGATGACTCGGCAATTACCTCCACGATCTGCAGACCATTCTCTTCGAGCGTCCTTCCGGTTTCAACGAGGTCGACGATGCAATCTGCCATGCCTAGCAAAGGAGCGAGCTCAACCGAACCCGAAAGCCCGATGATTTCTACGGGCTGACCGCGCTCGCCGAAATACTTTGCGGCAATCTGCGGATACTTCGTCGCGACTCTTAGCATTCCTGAGCCATTCGCCGGCATCGATGAGGTTGCGGCGACCACGATGCGACAACAACCGATGCTGAGCGTAAGCGGCTGCAGGACATCGGCCTGCGTTTCAAGCAACACATCGCGACCTGCGAAACCGCAATCGGCAACTCCATGTTCAACGTACACGGGGACATCTGTTGGCTTCACAAAAATGAACCGGTAACGACCTGATTGATCGTACACGGCTAGCCGTCTTGATGCCGTGGCTTCGCTTGTGAGGTGCACGCCGGCACGCGCCAGCAGTGCAACCACTTCGTTTTGCAGGCGGCCCTTTGCGATGGCAATCGTCAGGTTCACGAATGATTCACCTCAACTTAATCTATGCGGACGCGTTCGGCTCGCCCACGAAGATTTAGAGCTTCGCGGAAGATGCTGACCTGGTCATCGCCGTTGATCGACTGCGCCGGTTTGGGAGCATCAATCGAAGGAAGTTTCCAACCGTTGCCTGGACCAAGAGTTTCCGCAAGTGGATCGAGCTCTAGTACAAAACCGACGGCCGGTTCGGGTTTACCAAAGTTGCCAGTCAGGCGGTCGTATCTTCCGCCGCTGCCGATACGCACCCCGGCGCCGGCGACATAAATCTTGAACACCAACCCCGTGTAATAGTCGAGACGTGATACGTCGCCGAGATCGAGTTCAAAGTGATCCGCGAGACCGAGTGATTCAATGATCGTCCAGAAGGTTTGCAGCTGGTCCAGCGATTGTTCTTTCGGTCGTAAGCGTCTCGCTTCACCAAATACTTCGCCCTTGCCGGACAGCTGCAGAAGTCTTGCTACCGATTCGAAATCTGCTGACGGAGCATTTGCCGAGATGAATCTGCCGAGGTCTGTTTCGTTCCGAACGTCCACGAGACTCCGCATCTGCTCGCGCAAAGTCGCATCAAGTTTGAGTGTCTCAACGATGCCATTAAAAATGCCGAGATGATTCAAGGTGATCACATACCGACCTTCCAAACCCAAGGTTGTCAGTATTTCCGAAGCGATCGCCACCACTTCGAGATCGGCGGCAATTCCCTCCCGACCGATCAGCTCGCAGCCGATTTGAGTCGACTCTCGCCTCCATTCGGCATGTGACGCGGGACGTTGATGGAAAACGGGCGCTGCGTAACAGAATCTGAGGGGTCTTTCTCGGCTCGCCATTAACGTGGCAGCAGCTCTAGCGATTCCAGAAGTGACATCGCGTCTCAGTGCGAGCATTCGCCCATCTGAATCGGTGAACCGAAACGCGCGTTGCGCTTCGGACGCACCCATGCCGCGTTCGAACAAGGTGTAGTAATCGACGGTAGGGGTGGTGATCTCTTCATACGACCAGCCATCGAAGACTGACATCGCTGTTTGTTCCAGGGCGCGCCGGAGATACGCCTCCCTGCCGAAGTAGTACCGGATACCTTCGGGGATCGTCGAAAGGGATTCGCCCATATGGTTTCGACCTCGTGTAAAAGAAAACCCGCCGCCGACTTGGGTTCGGCAGCGGGTTCCTGATGAAACCTGGTTGTTCTGGCTACGTTAAGTTAGTCCGCCTTCACAACCATCGACGCGCTGCCGCGGCGCCAGTAATGGCTGCCGTGGTGCGAATGATGGTGGTGATGCGTGTTAAAACTCATAAGTTGAATTAGGCCCTGTCTTATACGGGATCTCTCCTTCTCAAGTCAATGCGTCGAGTGCTCCTTTTCGTGTTGGTTCGCGGCTTTGGTCGTGGTTCGTGATGTTATTTAGTGGATCCCGTTCGTTGAGCGCCAGGGACAATCCACGAAGTAACACGAACCACGACCAAAGCCACGAAACAGCTCGAAACAGCCATTTAGTAGCAGGCAGCTCGGAATAGTGCAAACTTTTTAATTGACTGCATATATCGCGCCTGATTACATTCATTTTGGGAGCTCGCACGATGTCAGACGACAAACCCATCGATTATTACGAAATCCTTCAGGTCAGCACTGGCGCGGAGCCGGAAACTATCAATCGCGTTTACCGGATGCTGGCGCAGAGATTCCATCCCGACAACCAGCAAACAGGCAATGAAGCTCGCTTCCGAATCATCTGCGACGCGTACAACGTGCTGAGCGACCCCGAGAAACGCGCCCAATACGACGTTGTGCATCAGCGACGCAGGCAGGATCGCTGGAGGCTGGTCGTCGCCGGAGCTCAGACCGAAAATGATTTTGAGATGGAGCAGGCAATTCGGCTGACAGTACTTGAAGTGCTGTATACGAAGCGTCGGATGGAGCCGTCGAATCCAGGAATCTACTGGGGAGAGTTTGAATCTCTAACCGGCAGGCCGCGAGAACACCTCGAGTTTACGATCTGGTATTTACAACAGAAGAAGTTCGTCACGATGGACGACAAGACGCGGATCCATTTGACCGTCGACGGCGCTGAGTACCTGGAACACAGCTATCGCAACAATCTTCAACAGAAGCGTCTACCCGCCTGACGCCTTTTCAGCAAAAAAATCTCTGTGGAACCTCTTTTCTTTGCGCCCCGGTGGTAACCACGGAGTCACAGAAGCACACAGGTTTCACAGAGGATTATTTCCTGGCCTCCAGCGCGCAGTCATAGCTCTCACAAAAAAAATCAAAGCTACAAGCGCCGCGATGGTGGTCCACCAAAGGAACCGAAAGTCGCACGCTGGAGCGTAGAAGAAATAGCCGGCGCCATATAACAAGCTACTTGTGGCCAGCACGAAACTGATTTCAAAGTCACCTCGTAACTTTGCGCGCAGCGAGAAATAGACCAGCGCTGCCGAAATAACTAGCCATAGAAATCCGCGGAAAAGCAGTGAGTTCTTGAAATAGGAGAAATACTCGTTGAGAGATCTCCGTACCCGCCCGTTGTTGTTCGTGTAGCCGAAGGGGTTTGGTGTGCTTTCCGAAAGATACGGGAGGCACACGTTGTCTGTCTTAAATCCGATGAGCCGTTCGAACCCGGTCCAACGATGTCGCAGGTAAATTGCTTTGTTGTCGAGAACTGCTCGCGACCATGTTGTTCGCAGAGCCGCGATGTTGTCTGGGTTATTGGTCAGTACGATCCCTGCTGCAGGTGTTATCGCCGTTGAAATTGCCGGATTGTAGTTGGCCATCACCTGTTCAAGCGAGAATGATTTGTCTTGCACGACGTAAGCGGGAAAGATCGCTTCACCTTTCGCCTTTGAGATTGCAGCGAGGTCGTGTAGCCAAACAGTCTGAACGACGTAAGTCTCTCTACCTTTGATCAGCAACTTCGTGACGCCGACCACTGCTATTGACAGAAGCGCGAAATAGAGCAGTCCGAGTGCGATTGGGAGAATCCGAGCTCGATGGGCCAAAGCTGGATACTGCTTGCGTGCGATGAATGTTGACCAAAGTGTCAATGGCAGTATTGCGAGTGCTGCATTGTGTCGAATCGCATAACCATAAAACAGCAGTGGGACAGTTCCCCACAGTGCGAGTTTCGACTTCGTCTGTGACGCGTTATAGAGAAGCGCAGAGGCGAGGAATAGCGAGGCGCCCAGCCCAACGTCTTTCCAGATCGTTCCGAGCAGTGCCAGCACTTGCGGCATGAATCCGATCAGGATAATCGCAAGGCCGATCCAAACTGATCTACGCCTGGTGGTTTTCCAGAAGACCGCAGCTGCACCCCAGTAGAGCAGGCTGTGTAACAGAAGCATGCCGAGTGGACCGGGGATAATCCGATCCACCAATCCCCAAACAGCAGCCATAACTGGAGGATGCCAGTCGTCGAATTGCCAGGTGCGCCCTTGCGTCAACTGGCTGATCGAGTCATCCGACATGTAGCCGGGATAGAAGGCTATGACCGTGAGAAGAAATCCAGCCGCACACATTATGTAGCCAATACTTGCGGTGTGGATCTGAGCTTTGTTTGAGTTGTTGTCCATTAACTCATCAAGCAGTGGCAACTCGATGCTCCAAGTGAAAAGTGCAAGTTAGGAAGGGGGCAAGCGGTCGTCATTCAGTTTGCTCCTCACTTGATCGCAGCGCGCCCCCGCCTCCTCTCATCACCAGCCCTCTCCAAGTCATTCTACACTGTGACAGCTTGATGATTTTTGCCAGATGAAGCTGATGAGAGTTGAGCGGGGGCGCGCTGCGATCGAGTGAGGAGAAAACTGAATGACGACCGCTTGCCCCCTTCCTAACTTGCACTTTCTTCAGAGTCCTGCATCCTAACTTGTAATACCGGACTCTACGAGTTCACAATTCTTAACAACTTTTTACCTGCACTTGACACAGCCAGACCCCGACTCGCGTATTCTCTTGCGAGCCGACGCTTCTACTCAGGAGGAAAACAGTGAAAGGTAGAAAACTCTTCCGAGCCAATCGCTATGGCCTCCTGCTGACTCTCGGCTTGTCTGTCGTCCTGCCGGCCCTGGCGCTCATCTTCGTCAACTTTCAGCACCTGAAATCGATCAAACGCGACAAGAAAATTGAAGCGCTCATCCACCGCGAGTTTCAGTATGTCCTGTCCGTTTCAGAAAAGAAGATTAACCAAAAAGCATATTCGCTGATCGACGATATACGGCCGCGATTCCCATCTGATCAGAGCAGTGAGGAAGAGAAAACGAAACAATTGGACTCGCTCGTATCACAAACTCCGTGGCTGGCGCACGTTTTTCTCTTCGACCGTGACAAGCAGATCATCTTTCGTTCGCAACCACAGCGGATGAATGAAAAGTATTTTCGCGAGGAGCATGATTTGTTTTCCGAGATCTATCGCGGATGGCTAAGCATGGAAGGCAAGACAATGGTTGAATCGATGAGCAAGAAGCCGCGTCACATAACGTGCTACAC
>JBKPAC010000248.1:0-4754 GCA_046726175.1 Acidobacteriota bacterium | reverse complement strand
GATGGCAATACGTTCATTACTAGCACCCGTGGAAAGTCGTCCGGTCTCGTCACCAGACTTTGGAACGCGCAAACAGGCCTCCTGGAAACTACATTGAGCGGTCTTATCATTCATGGTCCAACCGCTGCTGCTGGAGGAGTCAGTACCGTCGTGACTCTCACCGATCTGAACGAGTTGAACTTCTGGAACACACACACAGTAGAACTACAGAAAACAGTAATACCCTACAAGCGTTCATTTTCAGACTCGAAAATCAGTCCCGATGGTCGAGTCGTAGTGAGATATGGACGAAAGAAGGGTTTTCTGTGGGAAGCTGGCACTGGGCGACTCATCGCAGAACTGGTTACTCCAGAAAAGCGAGGGACAATTGTCCCATGGTACTCTGACCTCAAGCTCGAAGGTGCATGGTTCAGCCCGGATTCAAAGATCCTCGCAACCAAAGATTCTCTTGGCAGCGTAGAGTTGTGGGACACCGACACTGGACGGCTGCGTGCTCTACTCGAAGGACACAGAAGCACAATCTACACAGCAGCGTTTAGTCCTGACGGTCGCCTTTTTGCAACTGCGAGTCGTGATGGCACCGCGAAATTGTGGGACGTCGTAACAGGTCGTGAGCACGCAACGCTCGAAGCAGGAAACGAAATAGCAAGACGCGTGGTGTTCAATCCGGAAGGAACATCGTTGGCTGTTGGCTATCACACACAGGCCAGAGTTTGGGATGTTTCCAGCGGACGGTTGCAAGCCACACTTCCCCAGCATTCCGATGTCAACAAAATCGTGCTGTTTGGCACCTACCTCGATGGAATTGAGATTCTCGTGAGCCCTGATGGAAGATTGTTGTTAACGATAGGTAACAAGACTATTCAGATAAGGAACGCTGCCACCGGGACTTTTGTCACGACGCTCAAGGGAGCCCATTCGCCAGTTGCCTTTGCTCCTGACAGTAAATCATTAGCTGCAACTGGAGCCGGCGACAGCGTACTCGTTTGGGCTATTCAATAGCTCATCAAACGCAACTTCTAATTCGACGCCACTGTCACTGTTTCTGGCTCAACCTGGTCTTTCGCCATTTCACGTCGTAGTTGACGCTCCGCACGAGAAGCCACTAGCTCGCGTCCGGTCTCCTCACCTGCGGTTACGACTTCTGAAAGAAAATACCTGTCACCGTAACGATGAAACACCAGCACGTCCTTGCGCGGCGACCTACTGACGTAAACCGGCTCTGTCTGAAACGCCATCTCATCGCGTCTGTGATTGATGTTTTGAATCATTAGACCAATCGGTTGGTCATTGATTCGTGTGATCTCATAGTTCCCGGAGGGAAGCATTTTTCCCCGCACTATGAAGTCAAACGGAATCGAGGCTCGGATTACAGATCCAGGCAGTTGTGCCTGAGCGGTTCCGGCAATCAATAAGGTTAGAAGACTTCCAGTCACCATAACGCTGAAAAGCTTTTTCATGATTTCTCCTCTATAGAATCAAAGTTCTTCGACAGATCCGGTGACTAGGAAATGGTATGCCACGACGCGGAGCGCGCGGTGCCGCTTTCTATTTCGACGTGCAGTTGAGGCTTTCCTTCTTAAGTAAGTAAAAGGCCACACATTGCGCGACTGGAATAAGCAAGCCAACCAAAGTAGCAACGACTTCGGAGTTGGCATGCTCGTTGCGCTAAGGCAAGCTGAAGAGACTTTTTGCTCTTCACTAAATACTTAAGAGGAGTTGACAACTGTGAAGCAAGATCAAGGAAAGAGCAGTCACGATCGCGAACCTCGTTTGGTCCAATAGCGCAGTTGCTTCTCCCAATTGACCTTGATCGATGGACCAGCCGATCGGTATCGATTGATTAGATCGTCGACCAGTTTCGCGTCGGCGTCTGTGAAAGGAAGAGCGAGCGATTTCTGCAGAAGTTTCACGCCGGTTTGAGGCGAGTTATTTCGCAGGCGTTCGGCAAGCTGGAAATAGTCGACGGCCGTGCGGACTTCGAAAGTATCAGCCAGCCACTTCACGTCCTGTACGTTGCCGGCATAATTGTTTGCTCTCAAGTAACGGTCGAGACGCGTCCAATCAGAGGGATTGGCTCTTATCTCGGCAGCCAGCTGATCAAGCACCTCGCCCGCGGTACCAGACTTCGCGCGCAGATGTACTCGCCGCATCAACCACTCGTCACTTCGATTCGAACGTTCACCCAGCCACGCGTCAAGCTCTTTCAGATCGCCGTTCTTACTCCAAAATGTGATGAACTCGTCAGCTCCATCGACGTCATCGGGACAGAGTCTTTCGTAGTAGAAGCGGCGGCCGAGAAAATCACCGCCGTTAGCAGTCCGGATCAGCCATCTCAAATCCGGACCAGCTGGACATTGCCAATTCGCAGTGACCGGCAGCTGTTCCAGAGTCTTGCGCACGCGCGATAGTTGACCCGCCCGGCTGTAGATGACGAGGCGTCGCAGCAAGGCATCAGCTGTCGAAGGAGTTTCGCCGTCCAGCTGTCTGGTAACGTCATTAATATTTTTGCCGAGCAGCAGAAAAGTGACGTCGCGCTGAAGCTCATCAGCAGACTTATAGGTTGGATTCTCCTGCCCCGCAGCGTTGAGAACCAATGTCAGGGAGGTGAGACAGATCAGGAGAGTCTTGTACATGGATAAGCATTCCTTTGGTGAGTGTCAGCAGCCGATTAGGGAGACTACAGAGTCACGAGGTGGCGGTTGGATTCACGCCAATCCAGCCAGCGTTGTCCAACGAACCGCATAGAGGTCAGCGTTTTCTGGAGCACGTATTCGGTCAAAGCGCCGCATTTCTTCCCGGCCGTTGCTTATCACAGCCGTCGCTAAATTTTGTGCGCTCCAGCGGAGCGCAATGTGCTTAGCTGGTCTTTTACATTCCGCTCCTAACGGAGCGGACAGATCGTGAAAGCTGCATCTATAAACATTTTGCTCCTCCGGAGCAAAGTTCCTCGATCACAAGGCGGACGCTCACTTCCGGGGCGAAGCGGCTTGCGGAGGCGCTACGCGGATCCCGTGCCAACCAGAGCGCGCAATTGCGCGCCGCACGAACCCCGACGCCTTAATCTCCTCAATGAACTCGCTGATGTAGGCAAGGCGTGCGGCCTCGCCTTTCGCAACGACAACCGCGGGACGGTTCACCCCGTAGCGGTCCTCGAGAACGCGCGAGCCGGGCAGCTGGGCCGAATAATCGGCAAGCACTGGGCGTGCTGATGCCCATGCATCTACACGTCCCGTACGCAGCAGCTGGAAAGCGCTGTCCGGGGTATCGGTGCTCACCAGCTCGGCTCGTTTCCGCGTACGGGTCAGAGTCAAGGTCGAGGCGTGCGCCTGAACCACGGCAATGCGAAGTCCGAGCCGGTCCGCGTCGACGGCGCTGCGGATCGATGAACCAGCCGGCACCAGATAGGTGTAATCGAATTCGATGAACGGTGGTGAAAACCCCTCTACATCGGCAGCCCGAGCCGGGTCGTATCCGAGAAACCCAACATCGCAAGCGCCGGCTTTCAGACACTCCACCATCTTGGGAGGCGTTGGATGCTCGACGAGTACGAGCTGGACCCCGACGCGCGCCGCAAACGCGCGAGCCACGTCTGCCCACACGCCCTTCAGCTCACCGGTGACTGGATCTTTGGTGTACTGACCGGAGAACAGGGCAATCCGAACTTTGCCGGCGCGCACCAGATCAGCGACTCGCGGGTCTGGCGTCTGTTGCGCATGGGCGATCCGCGGAAGCGCGAGGAGAACGACCGTCATGATTGAAACCAACAGTCTCATTCTCATCGACAATTAGATACCGGTTCATTCACTCCTAAGTGATCAATTTCCGCAAGCGACCTTATTGATTCGCCAACCCGAAGCTGTTTTGATCAGCGTCACATTGATATTGATCTTATCCGTCTCACCAGAAGGTAGAGTAACTGTTGCGGTTGCGGTGCTCTTTTTGATCTCCGCTGTACTTACGCTGAAATTCCTCTCCCAACCCTTGTCCCAATCCTGTGCACAAATGTAGATGTCCGCGTCCATACGACGGATCAGCCTCGGCGTGTTTGCGTAAAGTTGCGGCGTCAGGTACTTCAACGCCGTCGTCTTCTGTTTAAGTGGATTCGAGCTTTCGCCGCTTAGCTGATGCAAATACCAGGAATAAAATCCTCGCACGACATCCTCTGGTGGAGTGGCGCGCTGCGCTCGTGCCGGCATTGCCAGAATTGATGATAGCAATGCAACACCGGCCATCAATGCTAGTAGCCCGGCGATGGTTCGTTGAAATGACTTGAGCAATTGTTGTCCTCCTCTCTTGGTGTGTGTGTCTACACTGGGAGCGCGGGCGTCTCGCCCGCCGCAATTAAACAACCGTCGAGAAAGCGGGCGAGACGCCCGCGCTCCCAGTGAAACCAATGTCCTCACTCTGTGGCTTCGGTGACTACCTTGGTACCGAGGTACTTCGCAAAGAACCGAACGTAGCGTTGCACGCGATCCATCTGATGACGAGGTTCAGTGAAGCCGTGATTCTCCCGCGGGTAGACCACAAACTCCACCGGCACGTTCCGTTCTTTAAGCGCCATGTAGAATTCCTGCGCCTGCGCAATGGGCACGCGCGTATCAACCTGACCGTGCATAATCATCGTCGGAGTTTTTACGTTGTTCACGTACTTCATCGGCGAGCGATCCCAGTAAAGCTCTGTCGCGTCCCAAGGTGCTTTGTCTGAATAAAACCGTCTAGTGTTTCGCGAGCCTTCTTCGTGTTGTTTCGTG
>JBKPAC010000247.1:0-24731 GCA_046726175.1 Acidobacteriota bacterium | reverse complement strand
GGTCTTCATCGCCTTCTCTCCCTTCCTGGGCTTTCACACGATAGCTGCTACTCTGATCGCATTCCTGTTTCGCTTTAACAAGATTGCTATTTATACGGGTACGTTCATAAACAATCCGTTTCTTACACTCGTTCCGATAATCATCGTTTCGTATGCCGTGGGGGCCTTCCTCCTCGGCCGTCCATTGAAAATCTCAGATGAAGGCATGGCGCTGCTGACTAATCCGAAGATCTTTTCCGCTGATTATTACCGTCAGTTAATAAGTGAGACGTGGGCTGTGGTGTTGCCGTTCACCGTCGGAGGCCTGCTACTCTCCGTGGTTTGTTCGCTTGTTGCCTATCCGCTAACATTACGGACCCTGCGTGCTTACCACCATCGCCGCCACCTTGAGCCGGAGGCGCGCGGATGAATTGGCGCCTGAGTTTGGCATCCAGGCGATCCCTAAAGGCATCTTGAAGTCTAATGAAGAATTACTTTTTTCTATTTGTTTCGCTTCTCGTTCCTACTGTCGTTGTGCCGGCTCAAACGAAGCCAGCTGCGCCCCGACCCTCCCCAGCACCCACGACTCAACAACGTCCCTCGGCTGCTTTCGAAGTCTCGGAGTACGGTGTTGACTTTCAGGCCGAGCCTCGCTTGATCGCAATGATGGCAGCGCTCGAGGCTGCGGGTTTCGATCCGGCGCCAGGACGAGAACCTTCAGTCTTTAGAACTCAGGTGCGCCGTGACTTGGCAGGACTGGATCCTGATCTTCGTGGCAGGCTGCGATCGTTCTTCGAGCGAAACAAGCTACCGGCTCCAGCTACGCCTGCGGACCAGGCTGCGCGGTATGTCTCGCTGGCGCTCGCGCTGAGTCCAGCTCCCGCGCTAGAGGAACCTGAAAGATCTGAAGATCTTCCTGGAGGCCTTCTTGAGGTCCTCGACTTCGCGCCATTGGTCCGTGAGTTTTATCGACGCTCAGGCATCGACGAGCGAATGGTTTCTTACGTCCGGGCGTATCAAGCTGAAGGAGATAGGCTGAGACCACCTGCTGCGGAAATGGTTCGAAGCATCCTTACTTACCTGCATACTCGCCCAATCCTAACTGCCAGCGAACGTGTAGAAGTAAAACCTCCTGCCGGTAAAAAGAAGAATGCGCCGAAAGCTTATACGTTTCGCGAACACGATCGGCGCTTCATCATCGTGCCCGATCTACTGGCCGTGCCGGGCGCTATCAACTTCCGAATTATCGGCGACACGTACTACGCGATTGTTCCCGAAGGCACTGATCCAACCTCGTCAGAATTGCGCCGCGCGTATTTGCAGTACGTGATAGATCCCCTTGTGCTGCGCTTCAATCGCGATGTGGCAGCCCACCGGGATCAACTTCGCCAGCTTCTTGACGAACGACAGAAGGCCGGTGCGCAAGTAAGCCCGGATGTTTTCCTTACTGTTACTCGGTCGCTTGTTGCAGCAGCGGATGCTCGCTTCGATGAGCTGAGAAGACTTCAATCGTTGGGGCAAATCAGTCGTAGACGACTTGCTGAAGCTAAAGACGATCCTACGCGCGCAACTATTGTGAAAGAGGCGCAGACGGAAGTTAACGCCATCAAGGATGAAACAATTGCAAGGCTTGCAGAGAGCTACGAGAACGGTGCAGTGCTCTCCTTTTTCTTCGCGGAGAAATTAAAGGACGTCGAGATTTCAGGATTCGACATCGCTAACTTTTTCGTTGACATGATTTCTTCCTTTGATCCCGCTAAGGAAACTAAGCGTCTGGCAGAGAATGCCGAGGCACGTAAGCGGGCAATAGATGCGCGACAAGCAAGGCTCGCGTCACGCAAAGCTGAAACTGAAACTGCGGCTTATTCACCTGCAGATGCAGCTCGGGCCTCGACCTTGGTGAAGCGGCTTGCCGAGATCGAAGAGGTTTTACGGCTTCGCGATTACGTCAATGCTGAGTCGCGATTGAAAGACTTGCTTAGGGAGTATCCTCGCGAGCCAAGAGTGTTCTTTGCGTTGGCCCAAACCTCGAGTCTTGCTGCCGCCGATGCCACAGATGAAGCGGTGCAGACGGAACGGCTGAACCGGGCATTGGCGAATTTCAGATTTGCGCTGGAGGCGTCGTCGCCGGAAACTGATCGGGCGCTAATTTCACGAGCGCATGAAGCAATGGGACGGATTCACGCTTTTATGGAGCACCAGGCTGAGGCCGAGAAGGAATTTGACGCGGCTATCCAGATTGGCGACGTTCGAGGCGGCGCGTATAAAGAAGCGCTCGAGGGAAAGAAAAGATTGAGGGAGCCTTAGAAGAATTGCGGATTGCGAATTGCGGATTGTCGATTGCGCAGTGGCAAGATGATAATCCGCAATCCACAATTCGCAATCCGCAATTCTCTTATTCCGCTTTCACTGCTTTTGCTGCGTTGATTCGACCGCCCGTAACGACCTTACCCTTAAGCGAGTCCAGCTTATCAACTGATTCGAGCAGTCGCTTGCGAGCCTCGTCAACAGTTAACTTTGGCTCGTTAGCAAACAATAGCGCTGCGACGCCGGCAACTACTGGAGTTGCCATCGACGTTCCCGAGTGCTCTTCGTATTCGTTTCCCAACCAGGTGCTCAGAATGTCCTTGCCGGGAGCTCCAACGTGAACTGTCTTTGCACCAAAGTTTGAGAATCTCGCAAGCTGATCATTTCGGTCGAGCGCAGCTACGCTAATGATATTTCCGATGTTGTAGCTTGACGGATAGTGCGGAGAACGATCCGTATCGGTGCTCGCATTACCGCTCGCGGCTACGAAAAGGATTCCTTCCTGGTAAGCCTTTTTGATGACCTCTTCCAAGGCACGGGATTTCACAGTCGAACCCCAGCTCGCGCTGATCACCCGCACATTCACACCATGCTGGCGACGATCGATAACGTAGTTAATACACTCGATCGCATCCTTGGTATTTCCAAAACCACCTGCGTTCAGGAAGCGCAAAGGCATTATCTGCACCGTCCAGTTCACGCCCGCAATTCCTTCGTTGTTGCTGCCTTCTGCTCCGATAATCCCGGCGCAGTGTGTGCCGTGGCCGTTTTCATCCATCGGATCAGCACTGTTGTCGATAGCATTGTATCCGTGAAGATCTTGAATGACTCCGAGCTGCCGATCTTCATAAGGCGGTACTGTTGCCGGTCGGATCCAAATGTTGTTGGCTAGATCGATGTGAGTGTAATCAACACCCGTGTCGATTACGGCTACGACCACTTTGTCGCTGCCGGTTGTAATGGACCACGCGCGCATTGCGCTGATATCTGCGCCCTTCGTGCCCTCATTCTGGCCGTCGTTCCAAAGCGCCCATTGTTCCGTAAACCTTGGATCCTCCGGATGAAGATGATTTCCGCCGCCGGTGTGGTCGAGTCCTATCTCAGCGTTCACTTCGGCATACTCAACGTATTCCGATATTGCGTTGTATTCAGCCACGACTGTAGCGGGATCGGCGTTATCCAGGTCGTCTATCGCATCCAGTCCCGGAACAGCTTCGATTTGATCTTCCACCTCATCATTGAGCCGTTCAGTAATTTGTTGAATAGTCTCCTGGCTTACTCCCGGTTTGAACTTCACAAGGACTTCCGGGACCGCAACGGGACCAGCACCGCTACGGGTCATTTCTTCGGCCTTCAAAACGAATTTCTGTTTCGACGCACCCGGGAAGATTCGGTGGCCTTTCCACTCTTTTTGCCAGCGCCTGAGTTGACCAGCAAAACCGGCGACGAGAATTAGCACTAATGCGAGAGCGATATGTGGAAGGAAATTATTGCGGTTCATTTCAATACCTCAAAAAGCTTCCGTGGGCGGAGACTCAAAGGGAAAGCCCACTAAATCCGGTAGTTCGAACCCTTGTAGTTGAAAAGTCTAACCTGGTTTTTGTTTGCTCGATACTCGAAGCTCTGTCCCTTGGCCTTTAAGTTGATTCGCCAACCTGAGGTGAGCATTTGGCCGCTCATCTCTCCTTTTGCCGCTGCTCCCAGGGCCATGTCAGGAAACTCGGCCTCTTCGACGCTCTGCTGGATCTCGTCATCTTTGACTCCGATTCTCGAGGCCAAATCCGTGCGCGCCTGACGAATCGCTTCTTCTTTGGTTATTGCCATGTCTGCGGGACTCCGAAAAAGCACCTTCTTTCCGTAAACGAGTGGTTCACACGTCTTGTTCCGGCCAGTTGCTTCGATTGCAAGACTATTCTCTGCCTGAAGTCCATTTTGGTCAAAGGCCGAGAGCCCGAGCATCCACTAATTATCATTTCAGGTCGCCGAGCCGGTGCTGAAGCAACGCGACGACGGTAATGGCAGCCGTTTCTGCCCGCAATGTCCGCCCGCCAAGTGTAATGATTTTCCACTCGAAATCGCGCGCTTGATCGATTTCGGTGTCAGTCCAGCCGCCTTCCGATCCGACCAGAACAATAGCCGATGAGGCTGCGCCCGTAACTGCTTCGTCAAAAGTTCCACCGAGACGCTCTGAGAACATCAGCCGCAGGTCAGCGGCTTTGCGTTCAGCACGCACGACGTCATCGAATGCCGAAGGCTCAAGCACTTTTGGAACAAATGCTCTTCCTGACTGCTTGGCCGCCTCTAAGGCGATCCGCTGCCAACGCGCGATGCGTCGTTGGGCATCACCTTTGTCTTTTAGACGAATGTCCGCGAGCTTCGTTACTAGTGGTCTTATTGAGGTGACGCCCAGTTCAGTACTCTTCTGGACCACCAGATCAAACTTTTCACCCTTAAGTAATGTCACCGAGAGATCAAGTCGCAGCGGTGATTCAGATCGAAGTGGAGAAACTTCGGAAACAACTTCAAGGCGTGCCGAGTCGCGTCGAGCTTCGGTTACAACACACTCGAACTCTCGACCTTCGCCATCGAAGACATAAGCTTTGTCGCCACTGCTGAGACGAAGTACCTCGCGAAGATGTCGTGCTTCGTCAGTGGAAAGAGTTACTGCACCTGAGTGGAATGAAGCTGGTAATGCAAAGAATCGTCGCCGCGCCATTGCAGTAAAGAGATCAGATTGAATGACTCAAGTTACATTAATTTGAGTGGTCCATCTCAACATTCTGATCAGACTATAATCGCCACCCATTCCCCTTCATGCTCAACATCGAAATCATTAATGCCGAGCTTTTGCAGGCCCGCCTCAATCAATTCCAATTGGGTATCAAGTACACCGGAAAGTACCAAACGGCCGCATGTCGCTCCGATGAGTATCGGCAAAAGGCCCAGAATCACCGGCGCAGTTAGATTCGCGCAAACTAGGTTGGCAGACGATATTGTTTCGTCGATAGTTCCGACGTGGAACTCGACGTTCGGGACGTTATTCTGCCGCGCATTATCGCGTGCTATTTCAATGGCATCAGCGTCAGTGTCGTAAGCAGTGACAACCGCATCGGGAAATAACTTCGCTGCAGCGATCGCCAACACTCCCGTGCCGGTGCCTACATCCAAAAAACTACTGCCATCGAAATACTTTTCTATTGCCGAAAGACACAGGCGGGTTGTTTCATGAGTGCCCGTTCCGAACGCCATGCCAGGCTCAATCCGAATCACAACTTTGTCCTGGTGCTTTGGAATCTCAGACCAGGGTGGGGCCACGACGAAACGGTTACCCACTTCAACTGGCTGCCATGACTCCTTCCATTTCTCCAGCCAGTCAGCGTTCTCGACGTCGCGAATGCTCATGTCGCGCACAGATGATGTGGGCAGGTTATAGATGTGAAGAGCTTCGAAGAGCTTTTCGCGGATCAGTTCGCGCTGGGGTTCAGAATTGAAGTAGGCAATCACTTGAGGCAATTCCGCAGACGACTCGTCGTACTCAGTGCCCGCCGCACCTGCTTCCATCAACGCGTATTCAACGGCCTCCTGCGCTGGAGCTTCAATCGTCACGTCGAGGGCACGCCAGTTTTCTTCTTTAACCACTACCGCCAATCCCCATCTCATCGAGCAAGTGCTCGCGATTGCGCCAATCCTCCTCGACTTTAACAAACAGCTCCAGATGGCAGCGATGGCCCAGCATCAGCTCGATTTCCTGTCGGGCCTGGATCCCAATCTCCTTCAGTCGAGAAGCTCCCTTGCCGATGATGATCTTCTTCTGCGTTGGTCTTTCAACGAAGATTGCGCAGTAAATGCGCGTAAAGTCATCGCGAACGTCTTCCCACTTCTCAGTAACAACTGCTGTTACGTAAGGAATTTCTTCACCAGTTGTTTGTAGAATTTTTTCGCGAACAATCTCAGCAGCCAGGCTTCGCATCGACTGGTCAGTCAATTCATCTTCGTCAAACAGGCGCTCGCCCGGTGGTAGATGGTTAATGATCTGATCCAGCAGCAGATCGATCTGCTCTCCCCGCAAAGCTGAGATTGGAATGATCTCACTCCAGTCGTATTCAGCCCTGTACCAGTCAATCAGCGGTAACAGGCTTGCCTTGTCCCCGAGCTTGTCAATCTTGTTGAGCAGTAGCAGCGCCGGCTTGCCTGACTTCTTTACCAATTCGAGTACGAATCGATCACCCTGTCCCGATGTTACAGAAGCGTCGCGGATGAGACACACCAAGTCGACCTGCAACAGCGCATTCTGAACGGCTGCCATCATGCGACGGTTCAACTCGTAGCCTGGTTTGTGCACTCCAGGTGTATCGACGAAAACGATCTGCCCGTCAGCTCTAGTCGTTACTCCCTGGATTTTGAAGCGAGTAGTTTGAGGTTTATCTGAGACAGCGGCGATTTTCTCACCGACCGTTCTATTGAGCAGGGTCGATTTTCCGGCGTTCGGCCTTCCAATCAGAGCAACATAACCACTGCGATACGGTTCCATTGAGTGTGTGAAGAGATATTAGCCGCGGATGAATACGGATCAAAACGGATCTGAAACAAAAGAGAGGCAACGTTCGAGCCTTTACTGTCTAACGCTCAGATCCGTTTGATCCGCGTTCATCCGCGGCTCATTCTCTACGCACCTACTTTGCTTTTTCGACAAAGATTTGCACGAGGTTGAGTAACGTCTCGGTCGTCTTTTCCAATCCTCGCCGCGAATTGAATTCCAGTTTACCGTGAAAGTTCTGCCCGCCAGTGAAGAGGTTTGGGGTCGGCAATCCTCTAAAAGTCAGTCGCGAGCCATCGGTCCCACCTCGAATTGGTTTAATGAACGGCTTCAATCCTGCTCGACGCGTAGCCTCCATAGCATTCTCTGTCAACTCGGGATAATTCTTCAGGACCTCCTTCATGTTCTTGTAATTCTCTTTGATGTCGATGCTGATCTTTACTTCCGGAAACTTTGCCTGTGTTGCTGCAACCATGTCACGTAGTGTCTTCTCTTTCGCGTCGAGTCCACTCAAATCAAAATCGCGCAGCAGTATCTTCAGATTCGATTCATCGACGTCGATTGTGCCGGCGTATGGATGAACGAAGCCGATTCGGCCTTCAGTTGTTTCGGGCAACATCTCCTGAGGAAAACGGGAAAGATAATCGCCAAGCGCATACATCGCATTGATCATAATTCCCTTGGCAGTACCAGGATGCGTACTTTTTCCCTTGAAAGTCACAGTTGCTGTACGCGCGCTCCAGGTTTCGTCACTGATCTCTCCGAGTGTTTCCCCGTCAACCGTATAAGCCACCTGGGCGCCGAAGCCCTTCACGTCGAACTTTTCGATTCCCTCGCCGACCTCTTCATCAGGTGTAAACGCAACTGCAATGTTGCCGTGCTTAATCTGTGGATTCCGAAGCAATGTCTCGACCATCGTCATGATCGCAGCAACGCCTGCTTTGTCGTCTGAACCTAATAGCGTTGTGCCATCGGCTGTGATGATGTCATCACCGATCATCTCTTTCAGCACAGGGTTCTTCTCGACGGTGATAACCTGAGTTTGATCTTTCGGGAGCACGATATCACCGCCCTGATAGTTTTTGTGAATGATCGCGTTGACATTCGCTCCGGACACCGCTGGCGACGTATCCATATGTGCAATGAAACCGACTGATGGTACTTTCGAATTATCGGGAAGATTGCCGGGAACCAGTGCGTAGACGATGCCGAACTCGCTGACCCGTACGTTGTCCGCGCCGAGATCTTTCAACTCTTTCGCTAACAAGTTTGCGAGATTGAGCTGTTTCCGTGTGCTGGGGACGGTTGCTACATCCTCCTGCGACTGCGTATCGATCTTCACATAGCGAAGAAAGCGGTCGAGCACAGTCTCAGCAGCTGGCTTTGTTTGTGTCTGGCCGTTGCCTGATGCAAACAGAAGAAGACTGAAGATAATTACAGATAATCTTTTCATTCGGTAACCTCTATTTCGATTGATCTGACGAGAACAGGAGAGATTTGTCCTGGTAGTGATGATCGCAATACAAAGGAAGCTGCCTCCATTCGAAGTTTTAGGCTCCAAAACTTCGGACGGAAGGGGCTCTTAACCACTCTTTGCCATGACGATGAATTTCATCGAGCGCCTTTTGTAGCTCGTCGCGCTTCGCTTCAAGCGCCTCCTGATCAGCGTCAGCAGCGACGTAAATCGGCTCCGCAATCGAAACCAACGCCCGTGTGAACGGTGCCGGCACTTGAAAGCGGTCCCAGCTCTTCGCCTCCCAAAATCGCCTGGCCGTGATCGTAAACGGCAATATCGGCTGACCAGTCTTCTTAGCCAGCAAGACGGCCCCCATCTTCGCAACGTAGGGTGGCCCTTTTGGACCATCGATAGTGAACGCTGTCGGACAACCAGCTCGCATGAGTCGCACCATCTCGACAATCGCACCGGTTCCACCGCGAGTGCTCGACCCTCGCGCTGCGCCGTACCCGAACCGCTTTATGAACCGCGCGATATATTCACCGTCAAAACTTTGTGACGTCATCACAACAATGCGCCGGCGCTGCCAGAAATGCGTCGCCAGGAAAACTTGATTGTGCCAGAACGTGTAGATTGGGATTTGACCTCCACTAGAAGCAGCTTCCCAATTCTCCCATCCGTCGACCTCCCAGCGTGTTGTGCCTCCGATCAATTTGATCAGGACAAAGAAAACCAGATCGGCCATTCGAATCAACAGACGATCCTTCGCGGAATAATCAGACAGATCAGCGAACTCGTAAGCACGCTCGATACGAGTGTTACGCGCTGCTGACAGTGCGGGCGAGACGCCCGCGCTCCCAGTCAATAAATGCTCTCTTCGCCTTTCGGCCTGGTCTTCCATCGCTTATGAATCCACAGCCACTGATCGGGATACAGCCGCACCATCCGCTCGACTGCAGCCGCAAACGCTGCAGTGTTTAGCCTGATGTCCTCGTGATGATCTCCGGTTCGTTCGAGCTTAATGGGAGGGTCTGCACGGAAAAAATAGCGTTGTTTCTGCTCGTCCCAAACTGCCCAAGTGGGAATTACTATCGCATTTGTTTTCAACGCGAGCGTAGCGATTCCAGCAGTCGTGCACGCAAGCTTTCCAAAAAACGGGACAAAAACACCTTCGAACTCCTGCGTGTTGAGGTCGGATAAGATTCCCAAAGTGCCGCCCTCGCGCAACACTCGCAACGCCTGTCGTGCAGCACTCTTCTTATCGATCGCCCGATTACCGAAACGCGTTCGGATTCTCTCGATCATCTCCTCAATTCGAGCGTTATCGATTGGTCGCACTAGAAAGCTGATCGGATACTCCAGTGCCGACCAGCCGAAACTCAATAACTCCCAGGCACCGATGTGTCCGGTGAGGAAGATGATCCCGCGACGCTCCTGCTCCGCTTGCCGCACATGATTCAAGCCAGTCTGGTCGTATTCGATCAGTTTTCTCAATTGTTCCGGCGTAGTCTTCGGAAACTGGCTGAATTCCGCAAGCAATCGCCCGAGACTCTGGAAGCAGGACTTGAGCAACTTCTGTCGCTCAGCTTCAGGCAGATCCGGGAATGCCAGGAGCAAGTTTCTTTCGCCCGTGCGCCGTAGCTTACGGGAGACAAAGTAACCCAGCCTCCCCAGTCCGATTCCCACCATTAGGGCAAGACGCCGAGGCAACAAACCAAGTCCCGCTAAGAGGGATCTGGCCACCACGTATTCGAGAGTTGTCTTTAATTCACTGTGCTTGGCCATCGGGCAGGATGCGAGCAGTTTAGCCCAACACGCTCGCGAAGTGATAAAGGTCAGGCAGCCGACTTCCACGCGTAACTACAAAAAAATGGAAGTAATCACGTGGGATTCCCGGGCTCCAACGCCTGGTCCTTGCCTTCTCACATGTTTCATTATTTACCTTTTGGCTGGCGGCAGTGATATATTTCGAACGCGGCTGGAACGGTTTTCGTACAGTAGGTATATGCCAGAGCTGTTGCTCTGGATTCTCTCCTCAGATTAAGCCCGGATTGGAGCTGGATGAACAAACGTCGGATTCTCATCGTCGACAATAACGATGAGTTGCGCGCCATTCTTGAGCAGGCGTTGGGAACGCTTGGTCACGAAGTGGTGATCACTGGCGACAGAGCGACCGCTCTCGCCAGAAACGACTTGGGAGAATTCGATCTGGTAATTAGCGATCTCACTGAGGAAGATGTCGAAACTGCACAGCCCGTGAGTGAATTGCAACGGAGATGCCTGCTGACTACGGTCTCGTCCAATGGATCCCAAAATGGATCTGGACCCGACATCGTAAAAGCCTTTAAGTTGGGTGCAGCAAACTTTGTCCGTTTGCCTTACAACCAGGACGAACTGCGCGACATAGTTGAACGCACGCTGTCCTACAAACTTCAGTATGTAGACAATCCCACCGTACTTTCTCACACCCACGAAAAGATCGAGTTTGAGCTGCCGAGCGATCTCTCACTCATGAATGGTGTGTTGCAATATCTGCTGGAGCGGGTACAGCGGCTTGGTTTGATCAAACCCGAACGCTCGAATCTTTTCATCGCTCTCGACGAAGCATTTGTAAACGCGGTGAAACATGGCAATAAGAATGATCCTCACAAGCTCGTGAAAATCACAGCAGAACTCTCGCCCAAGGAAGCATGCTTCACAGTTGAAGACGAAGGTGATGGCTTCAATATCAAGGACATTCCCGATCCTTGTGATCCTGCCAACCTGTTTAAGACGTCCGGCAGAGGCGTTCTCCTGATCTACAACATCATGGACGAGGTTGAGTACAATGCGCAGGGTAATCGCGTAAAAATGGTAAAGCGACCCGAAGCACCGGGCGAAACTCAACTCGTTGATCCAGGCACATCAAGCGACAAACACGCTTAAAGTTTCCGGTGTCTTTCAGTCCGATCATGTGATCGAGCCGGCAGGCGGTGATCTGCCTTCTTCTTTCTGGCGGAGCTGGAGTTGGTGGTCGATTCCTGCTCTGACCTCACTGGGCCTCGTTCTCTTTTACCTCGATCCCTTTATAGGCGACTGGGATGGCCTTGAATACACGATGTATTCCGTGTGGGGTTATCCCTCGTCAATGGCTCTAGGTCGCAACCTCTTCATCTTTTGTAATCATGTTCTATGGCTAATCGCTAACGGGTTGTTCAATGTTGGTCCTGAGAGTGCCTATTTAGTTTTTAAGTACGCAGTCGTATTGCAGGTTCCGTTGGCGGTAATCGCGTGTTGGATTTTAGCTCGTGATTTCACCGGTTCGCTTTATGCAGCGACTATAGCTGCTCTCCTTGTAGCGTTCTCGCCTGTGTTTGTGATCTACGGCGGCCAGGTCATGACAGATGTTCCATCGGTGCTGCTGGTGACCGTCGCGTTGATCGTTCATTACCGGGGCATCCGAAAGCACAACTTGTGGCTTCTCGTGTTGGGAGCCGCGCTCTTCGGGTTAGGTGTGAACCTTCGTGAGACTGCTGGTTTTTACTTTCCCTGGTTGTTGCTTGCGCCTTTCATTTGCGGATGGCCACTGAAGAAGCGTGAGGTTACCTGGGTCGCGATCTCTTTTGGTGTGTTCTTGTTGCTCGCGGTTGGGTGGTTTGGTTACTGGTACCTGACTGATGCTCACTACCGGTTCGTCTGGGCCGGGTGGCGGGAATCGATGCGCGAAGAATCCTCTCGTCATCCGGTTGCGCTGATCAATCTCAAACCGTATTTGTTGTACTTTCTGATCAGCGCTCCGCTGGTGTTCCTGACCATTCCATTTGCGCCACTGCGGGAGTGGAGACAACGAAGACTCTCACCGCTGCTCCTATTGTGGATCGTTGGGATGTTTGCAAACATGCTGTTGTTCTTTAATTACAGCACGACTGTAAACTGGCGCTACTTCCTTACGGGTCTTCCTGCAATCGCACCGCTCGCCGCCGATTACTGGATGCATCATTTGACGTGGCGTTACGGCAGCGTAGGATTCGCTTTTCGCTGCATCGTTGGGGTGATTCTCGTTGTAGCGCTCGCGTTTGGCGTCTACATGAAACCGATCAGCCGCGAGTTCGTAGCAAAGCGTGCAATGACCCGTGATTACAGGTTTCAGTTGGCGAAATTACCGCGTGATGCCGTCATGATCTCGGGAGCTCAGACAATTGCAGTGAAGTACTGGGCGGGGATTGGTTTAGGAGATTGGGCAGCGATTGGCACAGGTGGCGGTTGGCTGGGAGACAAACTTGTACCCACGATTCAGGAACATTTGAATCAGGGCCATCGCGTCTTTCTTGATACTGATCACAGGTGGTGGTCGCCATGCGGATGGCAGCGGGAAGAGATCCCCACCATCGTTGATCTCGAGAACCACTTTAGCTTCCGCCGAGCTACTGCGACAATCTTCGAACTTCGACCACTTGGCGAAGACTCAGCTCGCGACGTAGCCAATCTGAAAAGACTGCTCCCGGAAAATCGACCAGAAGACGTGAGGCGGTGCACGCCCGGGAGGGACTAAGACGCATCCCTTTAACAATCACATGCCGTTCGAATTGTTTCTTGCATTTCGATACCTGCGCACGGGCCGTAAACGTCGTCTCGCGCGTGCGACTGCCCTCGCGGCGGTAACCGGAATAGCAGTGGGTGTAGCTGCTCTCATCGTAACGCTGTCGCTCGCAAACGGATTTCGCGATGAGATGCGGGACAAAATCCTGCAGGGTACCGCTCACCTTACAGTGATGAGAGCGGACGGACAGCCAATCGTTAACTACCCGGATGTAGTCTCACGAATCCGGAGCATCAACGGGGTCACCTCCGCAGCCGGGACCACCTATGACGGAGTAGTAGCTGTTGGCACAAAAGGTTCGAGTTACGCTGTGCTGCGAGGCATCGATACGCAAACGCCAAATGCCGCGAGCGAAATCAGCAAATGGATCTCGCAGGGTTCAGTCGAGCCGTTGATCCAACCACCAACAAAAGACGGCGCCATTCCAAAGGTAATCGTCGGGTCCGAGCTCGCTGCAAAATGTGGTGTTCAGACAGGAAGTACGCTTGAGCTAATCCCTGCAAACGTCAATTCAGCTGGCACCTCACGATACGTCGCTACAGTTGTCGCGATCTTTCGCTCGGGCCTTTTCGAATACGACTCAGCATGGATTTATTTGCCGCTCGATCAGGCAGGAGCGCTTGCCGGATCCGCTCACGCAGCTTCACTGGTGAGCGTGCAGGTGAGCGACATTGATCAAGTTAAGAGCGTCGGGTCAGCGGTGCGCTTAGCTCTAGGAGATTCATACACGGTCGTCGATTGGCAAGATGCTAACAAACCATTGTTCACGGCGCTGGCACTCGAGCGACGCATGGGTTTGTTCATTGTCGGTCTGATAATCCTCATAGCGACCCTGAATATCACCACCATGCTCGTTTTGGTGGTCGTTGAGCGAAAACGCGACATAGCGATCCTGAATGCAATGGGAGCTGGAAAGGCGAGCATCACAGCTCTATTCATGATCGAGGGCGCTGTCATTGGCTTGTTGGGTTCAGCCGGAGGAGTCTTGCTTGGTTTTGTCGTCTGCCTGATCGGCAATCATTACCAGCTTGTGAGTTTGCCGGCGGATGTTTACTCGATCAGCACTGTTCCATTTCGACCTGAAGTACGCGAGGTCATCGTCGCGATCGTGATTGCTTTCGCGCTGAGTGTGCTCGCGACCGTTTACCCCGCGCGAGCAGCAGCACGTATGCGTCCTGCTGAAACCCTTCGCGATGCGGGTTAGAGAAGTCAAGTGGCGTTAGAGTTAGTCAAAGCATCTGGGAATCCTGAACCGTCTAAGCTCGGGCTTAGCGTATGTGATCTCAGAAAGGCCTTCACGTCACCCGCCGGAGAAAGAATTGAAGTCCTTAGGGGAGTTGAACTGAACATCGCTCCCGGCGAGATGGTCGCCGTCACGGGCGCTTCCGGCTCAGGAAAATCGACTTTGCTTCATTTACTCGGCGGTCTGGAAGAAGCGGATCACGGAACGATAACATTGAATGAGTTTGTCATCAGCAGTGCTCGCGGAAGCGACCTCACGCAGTTCAGACGGAATATCGGGTTCGTTTTTCAATTTCACCACTTGCTGCCCGACTTGACCGCCGTCGAGAACGTGGCCATGCCTCTGCTGATCAGTCGAACGCCGATCCGCACAGCCCGAGCACGGGCTAATTCGATGCTCAAAGACGTTGGTCTTGGGTCAAAATGCCACCATCCAGTGGGTCAGCTCTCGGGGGGCGAACAGCAGCGTACGGCTGTCGCTCGGGCCTTAATTCGCGATCCGAGGCTTGTTTTGGCTGATGAGCCGACCGGTAACCTCGACGTGACTGCCGGCGAGGAAATCGCCTCTGGGCTGCGCAACTACACGCGAACTCGTCAGGCCATGGTGGTGGTGGCGACACACAACCCTGGAATCGCTCGAGTTTGTGATCGGATACTATCTATCCACGAGGGCAGAATAATCTGATTTGCATCGCCCCCTGCTGAAACCTGAGCATCGTTACAACTTTACTTAAATAGAAATCAGACAACGCTTTTTGAGCCTTCCTTCATAGGTTATAATGCCGCCAGTTGCCGGGCGATTAGGTTGTTCGCCCGGCATGGCAATCATAGACAGTCTTAACGGTATCCGAATGTTCGAACGCTACACTGAAAAGGCGCGGAGGGTAATTTTCTTTGCGCGCTATGAAGCCTCCCAGTTTGGCGCCCCAGCAATCGAACCTGAGCATCTGCTCCTCGGTTTGATGCGCGAAGACAAAACTCTTACGGGTCGCTTTTTCCCGCGCGCGCAAGTCTCAATCGAGTCAATTCGCAAAGAGATAGAAGGCCGCACTTTGTTACGGGAGAAGATTTCTACATCAGTGGAGCTTCCGCTCGCACCAGAAACCAAGCGAGTGCTCGCCTATGCCCATGAAGAGAGCGATCGCTTGCAGCATAGACACATCGGTACTGAACATCTCCTGCTTGGGCTGTTGCGTGAAGAGCGTTCGATGGCTGCAGAGATTCTTTACGAACGAGGGCTGAGGCTGAATGCAGTTCGTGATGAGATAGCGAGGCAGTCAGGCGTTGACTCTCGCGGTTCGCAAAAGAAAGATACTCCGCACCTCGTTGAGTTCTCACGCGATCTCACCGACGACGCGTCGAACGATAAACTCGATCCGCTGGTGGGACGCGAAGCTGAAATCGAGCGCGTGGTCCAAATCCTTTGCCGCCGCACGAAGAACAATCCTGTGCTCATCGGCGAGCCCGGTGTCGGCAAGACAGCGATTGTTGAAGGATTGGCCCAACGAATTGTGCGCGGCGACGTTCCATCGTTCCTCGAGAACAAACGAATTCTTTCACTCGACCTCTCATTGATCGTTGCCGGAACAAAGTATCGCGGACAGTTTGAAGAACGCCTCAAACAGATCATGCGCGAGCTGGTCGAGAATCCACAGTACATCGTTTTCATCGATGAACTGCATACGCTCGTCGGCGCAGGTTCGGCTGAAGGCTCGCTCGACGCGGCGAACATTCTGAAGCCCGCTCTCTCGCGAGGCGAGATACAGTGCATTGGAGCAACGACGCCCGCAGAGTTTCGCAAATCAATCGAAAAGGATCGCTCGCTTGAGCGCCGTTTCCAGGCAGTTAAAGTTCCGCCTCCATCCGAAGCTGAAGCAGTAGAGATTCTGGACGGAGTGCGCGAGCGTTACGAGAGTTTCCACCAGGTTCGCTACACCGACGACGCGCTCGAAGCCGCTGTCTATCAGTCTCATCGTTACATTCCTGATCGCTTCTTACCCGACAAAGCCATCGATGTGATCGACGAAGCAGGAGCAAGAGTCAAACTCCGCGTGCGAAGAGAACAAGGCAATCTCGCCGACTGGAACGAATTGAACGACTGGTCGCGCACCTACTCTGACACGTCTCTCACTCGCGACGCCGAAGAAGATGCGCTTGTGTCAGCCGAAGTGACGCGAGATGACGTCGAAGATGTAATTGCGAGATGGACCGGCATCCCCGTTACGTCGTTGAAGGAAGAAGAGACGCAGAAGCTACTCAGGATCGAAACCGAATTACATAAACGAGTCGTCTCTCAACGCCCCGCTATCTCAGCCCTCGCACGCGCAATCCGGCGTTCGCGTGCGGGGCTGAAGAACCCGATGCGTCCGGTGGGCTCGTTCCTGTTCCTTGGGCCAACGGGAGTCGGTAAGACCGAAGTAGCAAGATCGCTAGCGGAGTTTTTGTTCGGCAGCGAACGCTCAATGATCAGGTTCGACATGTCTGAGTTCATGGAGAAGCACTCAGTCTCGAAACTGATTGGTTCACCCCCGGGCTATGTGGGCCATGAGGAAGGCGGACAGTTAACGGAACGAATCAAGCGCGCTCCCTATTCCGTGCTGCTGTTTGATGAGATTGAAAAGGCCCACCCCGACATCTTCAACGTTTTGCTGCAAGTTTTTGAAGATGGAATTCTTACCGATGCGCTCGGTAACACGATCGACTTTAAAAACACCATCATCATAATGACATCGAACATCGGCGCTCGATTCATTCAAAAGAAGGGCGCGTTGGGCTTCCAGGCCAATACCGATGCAACGCGCGACAAGATGGAAGAGATGGTGATGTCCGCTGTTCGCCAAACCTTTAATCCTGAATTCATCAATCGTCTGGATGAAATAATCATTTTCGATCAGCTGTATGACGATGAATTGCTCGCGGTAGTGCAACTGCAGATCGAACAGATAAACAAGACGATGATCCGGCATGGTCTGGAAATCAGGCTCACTGACGAAGCTAAGACGTGGATTGTGGGAAAAACCTGTTCAGATCGGTCTTATGGAGCACGCCCGCTGCGCCGAGCTCTCCAGAAGTACGTCGAGGATCCCCTCTCTGAAGCACTTATTCAGGGTCACCTCGAGGCGGCATCGCTCATTGAGGTCTTTCTTGATGGCGATGAACTCAACTACCGGCCCATCGGTGTTGACGCTCCGGACGACGCGCTGCTTATACACTAAAACAACCTGCACAAGCCCTGTCCTCAGATCTGATTAATCTGCGTAATCTGTGGATTTCGTTGGACTTTGCGTTTTGGACTTTGTGCTTTTTTGTCGCTATAATGCGCCACTTTGCGGCGTGAATGTTGGCAACTGGGTTCCGGTAGTCTGAATCAAAGTTGCGTCTTTGTACTGTTCAGCAGATTTGCCTTTATTTTCTGAAGAAAAGTAAAAAACCCAATCGTAAGCTCCCCGAAGTGTTTGAGGTCCGCTAAGAAGTACTGAGGGAACTGGCTTCTATGCACTCATATCGTCTGCTTTGGCTGATTATTCTGAACGGAATGATCGCCATAGCCTCTTTCTTAACCGCGCCCAGCACAGCCACGGCCCAGCAGAATCAGCGACTTGTAGAAGCAGTTGAGATCCAGGGGAATCGGCGCTTGCGCCGAGATGACATCTTGTACTACGTCCAGACTCGACCCGGTGATCCGTACAACGAACAGCAAGTCCAACGAGACTTTCAGTCCATCCTGGCTTTGGGATTCTTCGACAAAACTGCTACGCGAGTCACGATTGAAGAAGGTGACCGCGGCGGCGTCAAGGTAATTTTTGAAGTCAAAGAATTACCTATTATTCGAGATATGCAGTTTGAAGGTCTAAAGAGTGTACCGGAATCGGATGTACTCAAAACCTTCCGCGAACGGCGCGTCGGTGTTTCGAAAGAGAGCATTTACGATCCTGTTAAGGTCAGGAATGCTACTCGCGTACTGAAAGAATTACTCTCAGCTCACGGTCATCCTAATGCAACAATCGATGTCCGACTGGATGAAGTATCCGCCACCTCTACCGCAATCACCTTCGATATCGATGAGGGCGAACGGGTCCGCGTAGTCGAAATCGATTTCGAAGGCAACAACGTCTTCAAGGACGGCGCTTTGCGCGGCGCGATGAAGTACGTCAAGGAGGCGGGTCTAATCACTCGTTTCAAGGGCCAGGACATTCTGGACCGCGAGAAGTTGGATGTGGACCTTCACCTTGTCGACAACTACATGCGTTCGAAGGGTTACCTGCAAGCTCGCCACGGCGAACCGCGAGTCGAGAGCGTTGGGCCCAGACGCACAGGGTTTCCCGTTCTGCCAATACCGTTTCTTTCTTCAACCGATGAAGGCCTGCGCGTTATCGTTCCGATTACTGAAGGAAAGCTGTACCGCATCGGAGAATTGAAGGTTGAAGGGAACTCGATCTTTTCTGAGGCTGCGATTCGCGCCGTCATCGGATTGAACCAGGGTGACGTAGCGAATGGCGAGAGAATCGGCAAGGCTCTGTTCGAACAATTGAAGAAGTACTACGGTGCACAGGGCTTCATCGAGTACACCGCTGAACCAACTCCCACTTTCAAAGACAACCCACAGAACGCCAATGAAGGCATTGTTGATTTTTTGATCAGCATTGAAGAGGGCAAGCAATTCACTCTGCGTAGACTCGAGTTCATCGGCAACACTTTCACGCGTGACAACGTGTTGCGACGCGAGGTGCTCGTCAACGAAGGTGATATCTACAACGAGAATCTTTGGGAGTATTCAGTAGTAAAACTCAACCAGCTCGGTTATTTTGATCCGATCGACAAGGACAAGGACGCGGAACGGCGAACAAACGAAGAAGAAGCAACAGTTGACATCAACCTGAAAGTTACGGAACGCGGACGGCAACAGATCTCCTTCAACGGTGGTCTGTCCGGAATCGGCGGTTCGTTCTTTGGTCTCGAGTATTCAACGAACAACCTGTTCGGTCGTGGTGAGATTCTTTCGTTCAACCTGGCCGCTGGAAACCGCCAGCGCTATTTCCAGTTCTCTTTTACCGAGCCGTACATCAAGAACCGGCCCATCACCGCAGGCTTTTCGCTATTTGCTTTCACACAGAAGTTCTTCGGCGAGGGCACGTTCCTGTCACAGAATACAACTGCACAAATCGGTGCCCTTTCTCCGCTCACCTCGCTCACGATTAGCGAGGACAATCTATTTACTCGAGACTCGTACGGTGGTTCGCTGTTCCTTAGCGCGCCGCTTTCCGAGTTCTATCGGAAACGGCAGTTTACTCAGTTTTCGAGAATCGGGGCTTCGTATCAATTCTCGACATCGAGCGTGAAGGATCCTGAAGTGAACATCTCGGGTACGCCCGAACAGTTCATTCCAGTGATTTATGCGCAACCGAACATCATCACGAGTCGGATTACCGGAACCTTCACTTACGACACGCGCAACGCGAGTATCGATCCCACCAGTGGAAAAGAGCTGTCGTTTTCGCTCGCGCTGGCAGGTTTGTTAGGTGATGTCCGCACCTACCAACCCTCGGTTTCGTACACGCACTTCATACCGATGCGGCGAAAGAAGTCGGAACGTCCCGAGGTCTTTGGCTTCCGTATTCTCGCCGGCACGGTAGGAAGTTTCGCGGTCACCGACAAAGTCCGTAATTCAAATTCACTGGCGTTCGTCGATGGCGTGCCAATCTTTGAACGCTACTTCCTCGGCGACGAGTTCACGATTCGTGGCTACAACGTTCGCTCGATCAGCCCGATCGCTCCGCTCGATATCTTTATCACTTCGCAGAACGTTGTTTTCGCTTCGAACGCAAACGGAGCCCCGGTGGTCGTGCCAAATCTTCCGGCGGCACTGGCGAACATCGGTGTGTTCACCGGAGTGTCCGGCAACAACATCGCAAGGTTGCCGCGCTCGTTTACCTCCGTAGGTGGCGACACTCAGGTACTTGGTAACTTCGAGTATCGGATTCCGATCATTGGCAGGTCTGTCAGTTTGGCCGCCTTCGCGGATATCGGCTCGGCTTTCAATATTCGATCAAAGGGAGATCAGATTTTTTCGAGTAACTTCCTCAATGACCAGCCTTTCCTTTCAACGATCGGGTTCATTCCCTGTACGAGGTTCGCCTCCGGTTTCGCGACCGTCAGTTTGAGTACGCTCGCGCTGTGCAATAACCCAAACTTGGCCTCGTCTCCGTTCCTGAGCCTTGTCGCCCGGGACAACCGAATAGTTACGCAGGCCGAGCTCGATAATGCATCCAGCGGCGCCATAGATCCGGTTACGTTGATGCCGTTTGGATTCCAGCCTGTGTTCCTCCGAGGCCAGGCCCAAACCAATACCGTTGTACGGCTGTCAGAGAGCCTTTTTGCTAAATTGGGCGATTTTCGCTCAAGTATGGGTATGGAGGTCCGGGTGCAGGTACCGGTCATCAATGTACCGTTTCGTTTAATCTTTGCGTATAATCCCAATGCCCGGCCTGACCAGGTAATTGATGGATTCCCATTCTTCTTTAATGAGAAAAAGACGGTCGTTCGCTTTAGCGTTGGGCGTACCTTTTGATCATTTAAGGCCAACCCAGGCGGTGGTGTGAACAACTAAGTGGGTCGACCAACCGCCGTTTTCCAGTAAGGAGTGTTATTTAAGACGTTATGAGAGTAGATCGTTTAATTGCCGCTGCATTCGCCGTGGCCGTCGCCAGTTCTCCAGTTTTTTCACAGACCAGACCGGCACCGCAGCCGGCGGCTCCGGCCGCCTCCTCGGCTCAGGCAAGTGTTCCCCCAACCAAAGTAGCTCTGATCAATACGGAAATGTTTGCCGACGAGAAAAATGGCATCGTCCGTATGGTTGCGGCGATCAAGCGTGTCGAGGGTGAGTTTCAGGCCAAGAAGACTGAACTTCAACAGCTGCAGACCCGCGTAAACCAGCTGACTGACGAGATCGAGAAAACAAAGAATGTTGCCGCTCCACAAGCGACTCAGCAGAAAGTGGATCAGCTGGAAGCTCTGAAGAAAGAAGGTCAGCGCAAACAGGAGGATGCGCAGACTGCTTACAACAAGCGTATGCAGGAAGCTCTCGCGCCGATTTACGACGATATCGGTAAGACCCTGGACGCCTTCGGCAAAGCGCAGGGAATCACCTTGCTGCTGGATATTTCTAAAATCGCGCCGGCAATTCTTTCGGCAGCCGATGCCACCGACGTTACCCGCGCCTTTATCGCCGACTTCAACAGCAAGTTTCCGGCAACTGCGGCAGCAACGCCTCCAAAATAAGTTTCAACTAGAGGCAGTCTAAAGGAGCACCCCGAAAACCATGAAGATTCACCGCCTGCTGGTTGCCTCTCTTTTTGTCGCGGCGATCGCCTCGACTGCTTTTTCGCAGCAAAAGCCTGCGGCACCTGCGACGCAACCAGCAACGCCGCCGACGGCAGCGCCCCAAACCACTTCTGGCGCGTTGCCGGACGGCAAGATCGCGGTGATCTATTCGAATGCGTTTCTGGATCAGAAGACGGGTATCGCCAGGTTCAGCGCGTTGGTGACAACTCTCAATCGTGAGCTTCAGCCATGGCAGACTGAGCTTACGTCGATGAATCAGAAAATTCAGCAGGCACAGGACGAACTCAACAAACTGCAGAGTTCTTCCGTGCCTATTGACCCTAAGTCCGTACAGGCTAAAGTCGAGGCCCTCGAGCAGATGAAGAAGGAGTACCAACGGAAGGCAGAGGACGCCGAAACCCTGGCTCAAAAAAGGCAACAGGAAATCTTTGCTCCGCTTCAGGACAACATTGAAAAGGCGCTCGAGGCTTACGCCAAACAGCGAGGGATAACGGTGATTATCGATGCCAGCCGTGCGGCGGTGGTTTATGCCGCCGACAGCATAGATATCACACGAGCTTTCATTACCGATTTCAACACTAAGAACCCGGCGACGGCATCCGTAACGCCTCCGCAGTAATTTCGCGCGGGCCCAAACATTGTGTGACGCGGCAAAGCGGTCATTGCTCCGCGGGCCGCGTCTTTTATTTCAGCCGATGGAAACCGTTCTCGACTCACAAGCAATTCAAGCACTGCTGCCGCACCGTTTTCCCTTCCTGCTGGTGGATCGAATTGTCGAACTCGTTCCGAAGGTAAGGATCGTCGGTGTAAAGCAGGTAAGCATTAACGAGCCGTTCTTCCAGGGTCACTTTCCGGGAGCGCCAGTGATGCCGGGCGTCCTTGTTGTCGAAGCGTTGGCCCAGGTTGGAGCAGTGCTGGCCTTGCGAGAGATTGAGGATCGAGATCAGAAACTCGTTTTGTTCACTGGAATCAAAGAAGCTCGTTTTCGAAGGCCTGTCGTTCCAGGTGACACACTGATTCTGGAAGTGACCGCGATGCGAATCGGTTCGCGTGTGCAACGGATGCGAGGCGAAGCAAAAGTCGACGGTCAGCTCGCAGCCGACGCAGACATCATGAGCATCATCGCGGATCGGAATAAAGTGAACGAATGATTTAGGATTTAGGATTTTGATTTGGGATTTGTTTGTAATTCGACAATGACTTCAAACCGCTGAAGGTTCGTAAATCCTAAATCGAAAATCGAAAATTCTTGATGTCCACTGCCATACAATCGACAAACATCCATCCAACGGCGGTCGTCAGTCCCGGCGCAAAAATCGGTCGAGACTGTTTCATTGGTCCGTTTACGACAATTGGCGGTCAAGTTGAACTCGCCGATGCAGTGCGGGTCGAGTCGCATTGCGTGATCGATGGAATCACTTTTGTCGGTGAAGGCACTCACATCTTTCCGTTCGCTTCTATTGGACTCGCTCCTCAGGATCTGAAGTACCAGGGAGAGCCATCCGAAACTCGTATCGGGAAACGAAACAATATTCGAGAGTTTGTCACCGTCCACCGCGGGACTGCTGGTGGAGGAATGCTGACCAGTACTGGTGACGATTGCCTGATCATGGCACAAGCGCACATTGCTCATGACTGTTTAATCGGTGATGGAGTCATTATGGCGAACGCCGCTACTCTTGCTGGTCACGTTACAGTCCAGGATGGCGCCAACATCGGAGCATACTCAGGCGTGCACCAGTTTTGCCGGATTGGTCGTGAGGCTTACGTCGGTGGTTATTCCGTTGTCGTGAAGGACGCGTTGCCGTTCGCTCTGACTGTCGGTAACCACGCGACTTGTTACGGTCTGAACGCGACTGGAATGAAACGACGTGGCTACCCAAAAAGCGTCATCAATGCTCTTCATCACGCATTTCGATTGCTTTTGTCCTCGAAGCTAAACACAACTCAGGCGCTGGAACGTATCCGCGAAGAGGCAGAGAGTTGTGCCGAGGTTGATCTGCTGGTGGAATTCATTGAAACCTCACGCCGTGGGGTTATCAAGTGAGCAGGTGTAGCCGCGGATTAACGCGGATAAGACAGGTTCTAAAACTGGCAGTAAGAAGTTAAGCTGCTCTTCTCCTCTTTCATTTTAATCTGCGTAATCCGCGCAAATCCGCGGCCAAATTTCCTTCGTTAACTCATGCGTTACGGACTGATTGCAGGCAACGGCAGATTCCCTTTTCTCGTAGCCGAAGGTGCTCGGCGCGCTGGTGCGTCTCTTGCCGTCGTTGGCATTTACGAAGAGACGGATCCTGATCTCGAGAGCGTCAGCGACAGTTTTACGTGGGTAGGGATCGGTCAACTGGGCAAGATGATCCGTTTCTTAAAGGACGAAGGTGTCGAAAAGGCGATCATGGCGGGCCAGGTCAAGCATGTGCAGATTTTCAGTCGCGCCGTTCCCGATGCGCGCATGTTAAAGGTGCTCTTGAAACTGCCTCGCCGAAACACTGACGCGCTAATCGGAGCCGTAGCCGATGAACTGCGCAGTGAAGGAATAGAACTCGTCGACTCAACTTTTTTCCTCAAAGATTATCTGGCCGAGCCTGGAATTCTCACGCGCCGGGAACCGGAACAACGAGAGCGAGACGATATCGAGTATGGTTTGGAGGTGGCCCATGAAATAGCGCGTCTCGATCTGGGCCAGACAATTGTCGTCCGAGGCAAAGCGTGTGTTGCCATCGAAGCAATGGAAGGAACCGATGCAACGATTCGACGCGCCGGTGAGCTAATACAGGCCAGGCACGCTGAAGCGGCGGACTCGGAAAGCAGTGAGGAAAAGCAAAAAAGTCGTCTCGGAGCATTGGCTGGCAGCATAATGCGGGGTCGCCGTCCGGAGCTTCGGACTGGTCGGTTAACAGTCGTGAAGATCGCAAAACCGGATCAGGATATGCGCTTCGATGTGCCCGTTGTCGGCTTGTCCACAATCGAAGCAATGATCGATGCCGGAGCAACCTGTCTCTGCGTCACCGCTGGGAAGACACTCATGTTCGATCGTGACGGAATGATCGCACTCGCGGATGAAAACAATATCTCGATACTCGGAGTGTAGTCAGTCTAAAGACCTCATGTACACTTTCATGACTTCCACACCGTATCAACAGCGCTTTGGATCTGTTGTGACACATTCCTGTGAAAGGGGGCAAACGAAACCTCAATGCTAACCCGACAGCCGCGTCAGCAAATGAAGAAGCTTTCAAAGGCCTCGCGTGTACCGGGGTGGGCGCTTTGCATTCTTGCGATCCTCGCTC
>JBKPAC010000246.1:0-5887 GCA_046726175.1 Acidobacteriota bacterium | reverse complement strand
TGCATAATCATCGTCGGAGTTTTTACGTTGTTCACGTACTTCATCGGCGAGCGATCCCAGTAAAGCTCTGTCGCGTCCCAAGGTGCTTTGTCTGAATAAAACCGTCTAGTGTTTCGCGAGCCTTCTTCGTGTTGTTTCGTGGATCACGTTTGTTGGTTGGGAAAAGCGATCCACGAAATCACACGAACCATAGATTTTGAAAGCCCTCTTCGTGTTGTTTCGTGGATCGCGTTTGTCGGGTTAGGAGAAAAGACGATCCACGAAATCACACGAACAATGTTTTGCTTCAGCCGTCGTTAAGATACCATGCGCTTGCTGCTACTTCCCGCTCTCACTCTCTTCCATGTGCCGCCAAATATCCGGGCTAGTCCCATTAACATCAGTGAAGCCATACACGCGCGACAGTTCACCTGAGCTTACCGACTGCTGATTCCAACGCTGGCGATCCGGATCCAACGCCAGTGAAACTATTGCGCGCCCGACGTACCGTGGCGTTTCCGAGAGCGCGAAATCGGGAGGTGCTACGGGTTGTCCGCTCTTTGCTCGCTCCGTGTTTAGCGCTTCATGCCAGTTATCCTCTGTAACGCCAAAGTTCTCGAGCATCATCTCCGACCGCAGCCAGCCAGGCGAGATTGACACTGCCGTTGCGCCATGCGGAGCGAGCTCATGCCCTTGTGAGTACGCGAGCCGGTTAACGGCCGTCTTGGCTAAATCGTAATAGACTGAAATTCGGTAATGCGAAGCGTTGTATTTCGCGGTGCCATCTGTAACTTCGACCAGCAGTCCACCAGGCTGAGAGATGAGTAGCGGCAGCAGGTACTTTGAAGTGATGATGTGAGTATCGATTGCGAGACGCAGGATCCGCAGACCTTTTGCCAAGTCGAGCTCCCAAACGGGCGTATTCCACTCCGCTGGTCCACCTTTAAGCAACTCGGCGCCCCAGATATCATTCACCAGAATGTGAATCTGGCAAAAATCTTTTTTTAGCCGCTCTGCTAGTGCCTTCACTTGATCAGGCACGAGGTGATCGACCGCGATGGCGATGCCTTTGCCGCCTAGGTTGGTCACCAACTCTGCCGTCTCCTCGATCGTCTCGGTACGATCGTAGTCAGACGGTAGGTTTCGCACACTGCTGGTCCGTCCCGTGCAGATGACGGTTGCTCCCGCCTCACCCAGCGCGGCAGCAATACCACGTCCTGCTCCGCGAGTCGCTCCAGCAACCACTGCCACTCGGCCACGTAGCGCATTTCGATCATAAGGTAGAGTCATAAGAGCTACTATCACAGCGATCAACGCCTGAGACAAGCCGAGAATTTGGGACTCAAAAGGACGGGTGGTGATGCAGTTTGAGAATTGCACCAACTGCCGTTGGTGGGATTTTGACACCGCACCAGTACTAAGACGAGAACATTTCGTCTATCGCTCCTGCAGTGATAAAAAACGTTTGATGAATCAAGATGCGTATGACGAGCTCTGCTCTTACACGCTCGCTCATGGTGATCCGAGCTTTATTCACCAGCATGTCGTTGACGCATTCATTGCCCAGAATGCCGACCACAACACAAAACGAATTGGATTGGCGTTCGCGCTGATTGGTCTGTATCTACACGTCGAGGAGCAGTTTTCCGGTAAAGAGGTGCAACGAGCGCACATGTTTCTCGCAAGGCGAAAGAGGGACTGGCCCACCTTCCCTCTACCGGCTGATCGAGGCTCGATTACTGAAGCTGAGGTACTCGCTGCTCCTGCAGAAGCGGCGCGCGATAAAGCGATTGACGACTGGTGTAAATGTGTGTGGACGGCCTATCGCGAGAGTCATCAATTGGTGCGACAGCTGGCCCACGAACTCCTCAAACGAAGGCGGAGGTAACGTCTTTGGTTCTTTGCGTCTTTGCGTGAAATGTCGATTAACCGGGACAAGACTTCACGCAAAGACGCAAAGAGGCAAAGACGCGAAGTGAAGTCTAAGGCAATGCCTTTGCGGCTTCGAGAACCTGTTCCGGCCGCGCGATCTTAAAAAAGTTCTCTGTAATCATCCGCCACCGAATTATTCCTGATGAATCGAGCAGGAACTCAGCGGGACGCGCAATGTCTTTGCCGCTTGCTAACTCTTCGGCGTGAACCAGATCGTAGCGGCGAATTACCTCGAGTTTTGGATCCGACAGAAAAGTAAAAGTGTATCCGGCTTGCTGAACCATGTGAATGCGAGTCTCCTCGGGCATATCAACGCTGATACCCACGATACGGATTCCGGCCTCGCTAAACTTATTCAGGTTCTTTTCGAAACTTCGCAACTCGAAGTGACAATTCCCTCACCAATAGCCGCGGTAAAAAATTAGCAGCACGCCTTTTGGCGGCTTGTTGTTAAATGGCTCAGACAACAACTGAGCCAGCGTGACCGGCTTATCGTTCGAATCAGTGAGAGTGAAGGCAGGCGCTTTCTGTCCGACCTGTGGTGCTCCCGCCGATGCAGGCAGCCACGAGCCCATGACGTAGATCATAAAAAGAAGCCCTGCGAGAAGTAATACCCCAACCACTGCCGCCAAAGAGCTGAAGATTTTTGAGATGATTCTCTTGTCAGGTTTGAAGGCGCGGTGCAGGCCGAAAAACAGAAGCACCAACGCGATCGCGAACAGGACCAGATTTGCCCAGGGAAATTCACGCGTTATCGGCCACCGTACAAATACAAACGGGTAACTAAATCCCGCAACCAGGCTTAGAACAAATCCTGCCCAGATCTGCCAATTTATTTTTTTCATGCCTGTTTGATCCATCTCTCTTCATTCACACCAAACACAAGTAGCCAGAAGATCGTTGCGGCTGAGCCTAACAGGCCGAAGAGTGCGGCGATGGGAAACGCACGGTATCCAAGCGGCGGGTATAGGAAGGTCAGCCAGCCTAAGCCAGCAACGAATGACAAGATCCCCAGCCAGCGCGGCAGAAAAGTTGAGCGGAAAACCAAATAGCCGCTGAGGAGAGTTGAGAATCCGAAAAATGCCAAAGCCGCACCGGCGCCCTGGTCATTCACTTTAAGGAGAATGAGGGCCACGGACTGCAATTGTTCCGCACTAAATCCTGCCAAAGCCGCCGGGCGTCCCAGCACGAACAATGGAACGATATAGAAAACGCGCGCGAAGGTCTTGATGACGATGCCGGTCACCTCCAGGCAGAGCGCCAGCAAAGCGACGGTCCTGTTTACCGGCTTCAGCAATTGATAGAAGAGCACCGCCGCCGCGACCTGGCACGCCATCTCAACGAGATAGACTGTGAAGCCCAATTGAAACAGGCCTTTGTGCGTCAGGATGTTGGTCGCCGTAGCCGCGGCGTCGCTGAAATCGACAAGTCTTTCGCTGACGAAGCCCTGAGCGAATATTCCTGTCAGGATCGTGAGCAGAAAAAACAGACCTGTCATGCGGGCGAGGAAACGTGGAGAATAGATGCGTGATGTCATGGAAGGCTTACTTACTCTCACTCATGCTGCCTGTACGAAAATCAAGATGAAGAGTTCATATCTCTTGTGTTGGACTTCCGGGAACGCCTCCATGGCAGGCCCCACAGTTCGCGCGCTGAGAGGATGACGGAGAAGAGCCCGGTCACGCCAATCGCGATCAGCGTCCAGACGAAAAAGAAATGTCCGCTGGAATAGGCAATCCTACTGGCGACGCCGACACCCTTCCCCCTCATGTGGGCGAGGGGGACGACCAACGAAAAGAGCCCTCCGAGGAGGGTGATGATGTACCCCGACCGCCGCTCAAAGAGCACCAGCGTTCCGTACAGCCAGAAGACAAAGATGGGCACCGCCGTGAGGTTTGTGAGCTTTCCCGGTTCGAACCCGCGGACGATGTCATCCGCCAAGTGAAACGTAAAGAAGAGGATCGACAGCAGAGACGTGATGGTTAACATAACGCTGCGTTTCATTTGACATTCTCCTTGGTCGAGCTTGACGGCGATCGCTATTTATCACACTGTCCCTTCCACGTCTTGGCGCATGAGCGCGCCTTCCGCGAACACGCGAACCAGCACGAACGTCAGGAGTACGGCGAGCCAGCCGTTGATTGAAAAGCCGGCGTTTATATGAAGCGGATGCGCCGGAGTCGAAACGGTCTTGGCGATTGCGCCGATCACAATGCTGAGAACGTTCAGCGCGAGCAGCACCCAGGCGATCGCCTGCAAACGCGACGTGTTCGCGGCGACGAATGGGTCGCCCGCGCGAATCGTCTCAACGATCGCGATTAGCCGCTTCAGGACGGCATGATTGAGTGGAATCGCGGCGAGACCGAGCACGGCGATCGCGCGCAGGCCCATGACCAGCCGCGTTGCCTCAGGCGAAGGAGAGAGTTTGAAAGCGGTCATGATCCATTGCTCGTTTGGCAGGACCACCAGCAGAGCGAGAATGGCGGCGCCGCCCAGCCAGTTCACGACGATGAGGATCCTCAGCAGGACGTACGCCATCGGCACCGCGGCGGATGACGAGATTGGTCTTGACATGATTCACCACCTTCCTTATATCGAACATCAATAAACGAGCCTGCTGATTTGTGACTTCATTTTGCTGCGATATCAGCTCGGTCACTTTGTCCGTTGAAATTCGCCGCGCGCCTGGACCGGCTTCCCGTCCGGCATGGAGTAAATCAGCTCTATGACATGATCGTTCGCGTCGGTCAGGATGAACACCATATGCTTTACGAATCCTCTCTCTGTGCCCCCGGCGACATCGAGCAAGCTGAACTCGACGCTCTTTCCATCCGGCGTTAACTTGCCTTCAAGGCGCTGCCTGTTTCCCGCGTCACAATAATGGGTCATGAGCAGACGGTCCCCTTCCAGATACATCATGGTGATCTCGTGATTGCCGGGCCCACCAGATTGGCCGGTGGCATCGTGCATGATCGCGCTACCGACGGCAGTCACGCGAATAGTAACTTGCACGGGCTTGCCCATGATGCTTCCTTCCCAGGAACCTGCCAGGGTTTTGAGTTTCTCGAAGGCCTTTTTTGCGTCAGACTGCGCGCTGGCGGATTTCGGCGGTTCCTGCGGTAACGCGACGGCCGCTGTCGCGACCAGTATGATTAGAATCGTTAGTTTCCTCATCGGTTCTCCTTGAGATAAAGCCATGGGCCCACCCACAGGCAGATTCATTTCTTCAGCAGTTTTGGCCCATGTTTAGGATTGCTCGGTCGGAGCAAACTTTTCTGACCGTAGATGGAGAGCCTATAGTCTTTGAACCTCCAAGTCTCCACAGGCTGTAATTAGATTGTAAAAAGTTGTACCGAAAGGGAGAGGACTGGTTCTCGTTTTGGGGTACTGTTCAGTTTACTTCTTCTCTGCGTAACCTCTGCGAACTCTGCGGCTCCGCGGTTTATATCAGGCCCACTTAACCGCTGAGTCGCAGAGTTCGCAGAGGTTACGCAGAGAAGAATCTATACAGAAAAACCCAAACTGAACCGTACCTGTTTTGCTGACTTGAAGGATCGTGAAGTATTGGTATCACTTTCATGACCGACCTCGCTTTTAGTACACTGACGCCTCACCTCCAAAAGCACTTTAATCCGTCAGACTTGCTGGTAAGGAAGTGTCTACGACCGTCACGCGATCTGCTGCCCGGAAGAATTCCAACAGTGCATTTAAGCGCTGGCTGTTGGAAGGTCACGTTAAAGAGATCGAGGGTCCATTCGAACGCGAGAAGGAACATCATCGACATCATCCCTGGTACAAAGTGATGTGCCTGACTGGTGTCGACTACTTCTCGACTCTTGGTTACCAGCCGGGCATTGCGTTTCTCGCAGCCGGAGCACTGGCGCCGGTGGCAACGATAATTCTAGTGCTGCTTACGCTCTTTGGGGCACTGCCAATCTATCGTCGGGTTGCAGAAGAGCTGTCTCTTATACACATC
>JBKPAC010000245.1:0-14894 GCA_046726175.1 Acidobacteriota bacterium | reverse complement strand
GTGCTGGGGCTCGTGCTTGTCATTGTGATCTTCTCGATTCTCATGGAGACGCCCGCTCGCTATCTTTCGGCCAACAACCTTCGTGTCGTTCTTTCCCAAACGGTGATCGTGGCTATCGGGGCGATTGGCATGACGATGATTATCATCAGCGGCGGAATTGATCTGTCCGTCGGGTCGACCATCGCACTGACTGGTGTAATCACCGCTCTTGGCATTAATGCGGGCTGGTCACCTTCACTCGCTCTTGCTGCGGGCGTTCTTGTAGGCGGCGTCGTTGGCGTTCTGAATGGTTTCGCCATCACGCGTCTGAAAGTTGTTCCGTTCATTGCGACTCTGGGAATGCTTGGAGTAGCCCGGGGAACTGCGAAGTGGGTTGCGGGACAGCAAACCGTGAACATGCCCGACACGTGGCTGAACGAGCTGCTGGTGATGTTCCCGAATCCCTCGTGGTTGCTGGTCGCACCCGGTGTCTGGATCACAATCATTCTCGCGCTGCTCGCAGCATTGGTACTTAGAAACACTGTCTTCGGCAGGCGTCTGTTTGCTTTGGGATCGAATGAAGCAGCGGCACGCGCTTGCGGCATTGCAACTGATCGTTTGAAGGTATGGATTTACGGGCTGGCCGGTTTGTTATTTGGTCTTGCCGGAGTAATGCAGATGTCTCGCCTGCGGCAAGGGGATCCCACAGTTGCTGCTGGTTCTGAACTGGACATCATTGCCGCGGTGGTCATCGGCGGTGGAAGTTTGAATGGCGGCGAGGGAACGATTCTGGGTTCAATGATCGGAGCGCTAATCATGGCGTTTCTGCGAAATGGTTGCCAACAGGTTGGTTGGCCCAACTACATTCAGGAAATCATCATTGGCGCCATCATAGTCGTAGCCGTAGCTGTTGATCGTTGGCGAACTACGCGCGCGACCACCTGATCCATTTCTTCTTTCTTATTGATCAAGCTCAACAGGAGTTACCAAATATGTTCCAGTCAGCAGGAAAACTCTTTGGCGCAGCGCTCTTTTTCATGCTCGTCACGGGCAGTGTCTATGCGCAGTCTGAACGTGCTCCAAGCAAGCCGCTCCGGCCTTTCGTCGTGATGAATTCTCAATCGCTCGCCGACGTTGAAAAGAAGTTGGGGGCCGAGAACAAAGCGCAGGACCTTATCGGCGGCGAAGGAATGCAGCTGCGCGTAGCCATCCAACATGAGAAAGACAAATCAGGAAGTCCGGGTGAAGTTCACGACGCGTCCGATGATGTTTATTACGTGACCGCCGGATCCGCTGAACTCATTTTGGGTGGCACATTAGAAGCTGCGAAGGAAGTTGAGCCCGGCGAGTGGAGAGGGGCACGAATCGTCGGTGGGCAGAAAATCGAGATTACAAAAGGTGACCTGGTTATCGTGCCGAGGGGAACTCCTCATCAGCGAAGTACGGCCGGCAAAGATTTCACGATGATCTTGATTAAGGTGTTTGCAGAACCGCGGCGTTCGTAACTGGGACCGCGGGCGTCTGGCCCGCACCGTATTCACAATCGTCCAATGCGGGCGAGACGCCCGCGCTCCCAGTTAAGATGATTGAACATGTCGCTACTGTCGCTTTCGAACATTACCAAGAGTTTTGGTCCTACGTTGGCGCTCGACGGCGTGACACTAAATCTGCAACCCGGAGAAGTGCATGCGCTAATCGGAGAAAACGGGGCCGGCAAAAGTACGTTGATGAATGTGCTCGCCGGACAATTATCTCCTGACCAGGGACGAATGGAGCTTGATGGCCGTCCCTACACGCCGCTTTCTGCCTTTGACGCTCGAGCGCACGGCATCGCTTTGATTCACCAGGAACTCGCGTTGTGCAATCACCTCTCAGTCGCTGAAAACGTCCTCATGGGGATGGAGAATTCGCGTTTGGGATGGCTCGATCGCGACAATCTCTACGAGCGCACTGCGCAGGTGCTGAAGTCGTTCGAGCACCCTGAAATTCGGCCCGAGACAATTGTGGGCCGGTTGTCTCTTGCCGCTCGGCAAATTGTCGAAATCTGCCGCGCCATGGCCGCACGCGCCCGCATCATCTTGATGGACGAGCCCACGAGCAGTTTGCAACGACCAGATGTTGAGCGGCTGTTTGGTTTGATCCGCAACTTGCGTCGCGAGGGGATCAGCATTGTCTACATCAGTCACTTCCTCGAGGAAGTGCGCGAGATTGCTGATCGCTTTACGGTGCTTCGCGATGGACGCAGCGTGAGCACTGGTGATATCGATTCAGTGAGTGATGACGAGCTGATAGCGCGAATGGTGGGCCGATCGGTTGAGAGTTTGTTTCCCGTCCGTACGCGCCCTGTGAAAGAAGAAGAGCCAGTTCTGGAAGTTTCGGGCCTGTCTGCTCCAGGAGTAAAGAACGCAAGTTTTGAGTTGCGTCGTGGAGAGATTCTTGGTATCGCTGGATTGATGGGTTCCGGTCGCTCCCAGCTGGTACGAACGATCTTTGGTCTACAGAAAGCTACGGCGGGAACGATCAAGTTGAGAGGCAAGGCGCTCTATGCTGCTGAAGCAACTCCCTCGGCACGTCTCTTTCATCGGCTTGGTTACTTGAGCGAAGACAGAAAAGGGGAAGGGCTGGCGTTGAGTCTATCAGTTGCAGACAACGTCACCGTCACTCGCTTTAGGTCATGCTCGCGGTGGGGCTGGCTGAACCGGCTTGCCCAAGGTAGGCAGGTTGCAGCTCTGATCAAATTGCTGCGCGTAAAAACTAACAGCGTTCGACAACCGGTTCGTACTCTTTCGGGAGGCAATCAACAAAAAATCGCGCTGGCTCGTCTATTACATCAGGACGCCGAAGTACTTTTGCTGGATGAGCCGACTCGCGGCATTGATATCGGCAGCAAGGTGCAAATGTACGAAACCATCGCGCGCTGCGCTGAAGAAAACAGAGCCGTATTGATAGTTAGTTCTTACCTGCCGGAGCTTTTTGGCATGTGCGATCGACTTGCCGTGATGAGTCGGGGACGTTTTCTCGATGCGCGGCCGATTGAAGAGTGGACGCCAGAAACAGTGATGGAAGCGGCGATCGGATCTGAACGTGTCTCTGCTGCAACTACGTGAGGGAGGTATTAATTCGTCGATGGTTCGAATGATCGTACTTTCAGTTTTCCTTTTACTGCTTGCAGCCCCGTTGGCGGCCCAAACTTCTTCTCCCACCGCTTGCGATGATGTCAAGGCGCAGTTGACGCGCGCTGAAACGAGATTGCGAGATTGGCCCGCTTTGTCTCGCTATCACGATGACAACGCGAAGGTGACGCCGCGTGGGAAGAACGAGAAGCGGGTTGTGTTCATGGGCGATTCGATCACCGATGGTTGGGATAGTCCCGACAACGGTGGTTTCTTTCCCGGGCAACCGTACATAAATCGCGGCATCAGCGGACAGACAACTTCCCAGATGTTGATTCGATTTCGTCCCGACGTGATTGAGCTAAACCCTCTCGTCGTCGTCATCCTTGCTGGAACCAATGACATTGCAGGGAACACAGGACCAGCGACACTCGAGGCAATCGAGAACAATCTGATGTCAATGGTGGAGCTCGCTCGCGCCAAGGGAATTCGCGTCGTGCTCTCGTCCTTGCTGCCGGTGAGCGACTACGAAGTAAGAGATGGAAAGCCAATTAATCAGACCACGAGGAGGCCGCCGGAGAAGATCAAGGCACTTAACGACTGGATGAGACAATACGCGGCGCAAAACCATTTGACATATCTGGATTACTACTCCGCGATGGTCGATGAGAAAGGTTTTCTGAAAGACGAGTTGAGCAATGACGGATTGCATCCGAACAAGAAAGGCTACGAGGTAATGAACCCGCTGGCCTCAGCCGCCATTGCAAAAGCATTGAAAAGCAAGTAGCTCTCGGCAACTTGCTGCCGTCTGTCTTTTGCTTACTGCAACTGATCATGCCTACAACGCTTGAAGACATAGCGCGCTCGTTAAATGTCTCGAAGATGACTGTTTCGCGCGCGATTAACAATCATCCCGAGATTAGCGCTTCGACACGCGCGCGCATCCTTGCCGCCGCGCAGCGAATGAACTATCGCCCTAATCAATTTGCCCGGGCCTTAACTACTAATCACTCATATCTGATCGGAATTGTAGTGCCGGACCTGATGCACTCGTACTTTGCAGAAATCTGCCGGGGAGTCGAATCAAGTGCGAGACCCGCAAGCTATCAGAATCTCATCTGCAGCACAGATGAAGACTTCGTGAAAGAGATGGACGAGATCGAGGCTTTGCTGTCGCGAACAGATGGCCTGATCGTGGCGTCCTCGTCGCCGCCACGTGGCGTGAAGTTCTATCGAAAGCTAATGAACGAAGGCGCAAAAATCGTATTAATTGATCGTCTGCTCGAGGGACTGCACTGTCCTACGGTAACGACTGACGATATTCAGGTAGGTGTTCTGGCCACTGAACATTTAATCCGAATGGGTCATCGAAGGATCGGTCATCTTCGAGGCGCCGGCGTTTCAACAGCTGTAAAAAGATACGAAGGATACTGCCAGGCGCTCGAGAAACATCAGATAAAGTTGGAGAACGATCTCGTGCGTGATTGTGGCTATGCAGAACCTGACGGTTACGCAGCGATGGGTGCGTGGTTGAAAGAAGGCTCGGTACCCTCCGCAGTTTTCGCGGCCAACGATCCTGCTGCGATCGGGGCGATGGCGGCGATTAATGATGCGGGGTTAAGGGTCCCGGACGATGTTGCGATTGTCGGTGGCGGAAACATTCATTACGGCGATATGCTGAAGGTGCCGCTAACGACAGTCTCATGGTCCAAAACGGAGATGGGGCAACTGGCTGCCCGTATGTTGATGGATCTAATCGATGGAAAAAAGAAGAGGGGAAAGAACGCTCACCTGATCGTCAAGCCCGAGTTGGTCGTGCGCCAATCCTGCGGTGCCAACAAAGAAGTCAGAACCGAGGCGCGATAGCTTCAGGTCAACTTCGCTTTTGGTCGTGTCAGCAAATCGAAAATCGGAAATCCAAAATATCCTGACCCGCCGCTACCGCCTTTCGGTTCTTAAAAAATTCCCGCCCACAGTAAAAAACGCTTGAACACGCCGCCCGATCGGAGTATATGTTCCGCGTTGGGACAAATTGGAAGGAGTGCCGACGCGACTTTGAAGGTGGCACCAACTCCACCGCACGTCGACAAAAGCACGTTTTTGTTGGTCCTTTCTCGATTTTCGGCATAATCCTTTAGATAAACCCCTGAGATTCCTAGAGCTGCCGCCAGCATTACGCTTGCTGGCTATTCTGACGAACCCCGGAATCTCTAATAAGTCCGAAGTCAGTACAATTTAGGCTATGCGCAAAATAAACCCGCACGACTTTCGCGTTGCTCGCCGCGGCACCAGCCGCGAGATCAATCGCCAGATAGCTCTGAACCTTATTCGCGCCCATCAGCCCGTGTCACGCGCTGACCTCGCCAGGCTAATGAAAGTTCGTCGTGGCGTCGCTAGCCTGCTCGTAAGTGAGCTCCTTTCAGAAGGACTCATCTTTGAAGGTGCCGTCGGCGAGGCTGTCGGCCGTGGCCGCCGTCCAACCTTTCTCTACATCGACTCGCGTCAACGCTGCGTAGTCGGTGTCGACATTCGAGCGTCGCGGACTTACCTCATTGTTACCGACTTGATGGGCAGGCAGTTGGGTGGTGTCAGCAGCTTTCAAACAAGTAAAGAAGTCAACCGCTTGATCGAAGAGCTTGCGCGACGCGTTAAGCAGCTGTTGCTCGAGTTCAAAGAGATCGGCGCCTGTGACGGTGTCGGAGTGGCCGTGCCTGGAATGGTTGATACCGCTGCCGGACGGGTCATTCATGCGCCGACATTAGGTTGGCGAGACGTTAACCTTCGCGATCCCCTTGCAGCGGCGATCGGTAACAAAGTCCATATCGAGAATTCGGGCAAGGCCTGTGCGCTCGCTCAGCTCTGGGCTACGCGTAGCGACGTTGTTGCATCCGGCAATTCTGTTTTTGTGAGCGTCTCTGATGGCGTCGGCGTCGGCATTGTCGTAAATGGCGAGGTACTTCGTGGAAGACACAATACCGCGGGTGAATTTGCTCACGTTCCGCTCAGTATTGATGGTCCACGTTGTTCCTGCGGTGCTACAGGTTGCTGGGAAGCGTACGTTTCAAATCTTGCGACTCTGTCGCGTTACTTTGGCCGCGACCTCAACGACAAAAGACCTCAGTCATCGGAAACTGCAACGTTCACGATTGAAGATTTGATAGCGCGAGCCCGGGCAGGAGATGCGCGCGCCCTGGCAGCAATCAATTCCACGGCGCGCTATCTGGGCCTGGGACTGGCTTCGATAACAAATGCGATCGATCCCGCGCGCATTTACATTGGCGGAGAAATCGTTACCGCCTGGAACCTCATTGAACCGATCGTGCGCGCCGCTTTGCGCGAGCGCACACTGACCGATTTCGGCGGAGCTACGGAAATCGTCGTAGTGCCGGCTGAAGAACATCCACGATTGCGAGGCGCAGTTGCGCTGGTGGCGGCACCGGCCTTTGCAGCGCCGATGGTCGCCTGACAACACACCAACTCAACACTGATTGTGAAGGAGTGAGACTATGCGATACGCGAGAAACCCGAAAAGTTCTTCGACGCTTTACTTCAAGGTGTGCGCGCTTCTGCTGCTCGCTGTTTGCGGAAGCTATGGTGTTAACGCTCAAACAATCTTTGGTCGCATCTCGGGAACTGTAAAAGATGCTTCCGGAGGGAGCGTGCCGAACGCTACCGTCACTGTCATCAACGAGGCGACGAATTCAGCCAGAACCGTGACGACAGACGAGGGCGGGTTTTATACAGTGACAAATCTTCCTGTCGGTACTTACCGCGTCACTGTCGAACAAAAGGGATACAAAAAAGCCCTCGTCGGCGGGAGCGTGCTGAACGCGGACGAGCGATTAACTGTCGACGTGATTCTCGAGCCGGGTGACATTTCCGAGAACGTCGAAATCACATCCGCGGTGGGCGAAAGCGTCAACACGACATCGGGTGAAGTGGCGCGCGTAGTTGATAGCCGTCAGGTGCAGAACCTCGCACTCAACGGTCGGAACTACATGCAGTTGGTTACGTTGATTCCCGGCGCGGCGATACTTGACGAAGATCAACTGGCGCTGACGACCAGTCTCAGCATCAGCCAGGCAGCGATCAATGGAAACAGGCCTAACTACAACAGCCTGTCAGTTGATGGCGGCTTCAACATGGATTCGGGAAGCAATAACAGTCAGGTGAACAATGTCGGCATCGACTTCATTCAGGAGGTCAAGATTCAGACGTCTAACTTCTCGGCGGAGTACGGGCGGAACGCGGGTGCAGCTGTCAACATCGTGACCCGCAGCGGCAGCAACTCTTTTCACGGCGCGGCGTTCGAATTCATTCGTAACGATAAGCTCGATGCTCGCAGCTTCTTTTCACCCGTCAGACAGAAACTGCGATTCAACAACTTTGGCTGGAACTTTAATGGTCCAATCAAGAAGGACAAGTTCTTCTTCTTTGCCGGTCAGGAGTGGAAATACATTCGTCAAGATGCTGCACCGGTACGTCGCACAATTCCGACCAGAGCTGAGAGGCTGGGTGACTTTAGCGGCCGCACGGGAACGCTGAACGTTCCGACCGGATATACAGCTATCAATCCGGCAACGGGTGCAGTGGTGCCCGCTGGACAACCGATACCCGGCCGGAACCTCGCTAACTTGAGGCTTAACGGCAATCCTGTTGGCGTCACTCCCAACGGCGCTGCGATCGCAGCAGTTTATTCCGCGATGGAAAAACTGGCTGTTGCTTATTCAGATACACCGACTGGCAACAATGCGACGTTCCAACAGCCAAATCCATTCAACTACCGCGAAGACAATATTCGCCTTGATTATCGGTTCAACCAGAATCACAGCATCTACGGACGCTACCTTCACGATCACTACGACCTGATCGATCCGTTCGGTACGTTCATCAACTCTCAATTACCAACGATACCGACTAATCGGTTGCGCCCGGGTTCGAGCTATCAAGTTTCATACACGTGGCTAATCAGTCCGACATTGATCAACGAAGCAAAGATCAACGCATCATGGAATGGTCAGCGTATTCCGCCGGTTGGGGAGTTCTGGAAACGGGAGACGTTCGGCTTCACCTATCCGCAACTCTTCGCAGGTGGACGCTTCGACAACGGTATTCCAAACACCACAATAAGCGGCTTCGCCAGTTTCAATGGACCTTCCGGATCGCTATTGTCACCGACAACTGACATCGCGATCAGTGACAACTTTACCGTGATTACTGGCAAGCATTCGATCAAGATGGGCATGGTCGTGATTCGAAATCGAAAAGATCAAAACGGTCGTTCAGGATACACAGGTACGCTTGCATTCAATGCGGCCGGCAATAACCGCTCGACAATGAACGCGTTTGCTGATGCGCTGCTCGGAAATTTCCGCACGTACAGCGAGGCCGACAACGACCCGATTGGGTTCTTCCGTTTCAATCAGGTCGAAGCGTACCTCATGGACAGCTGGAAGATTCGTCCGAACCTGAGTCTCGAATTTGGTCTGCGCTACTATCATTTTGGACCAACCTACACTCAGGCAAATAACATGGCCAACTTTGACCCGAGTCTGTATGACCCAGCTCGTGCTGTCAGGATTCTCGCCAACGGCAGCATCGATCCAGCAGGTGGTGGAAATCGTTTCAATGGTTTGGTACGAGCAGGTGATGGGATTCCTGCGGACGAGGTGGGGCGTGTCAGCAACGCTAACAGTCCCGCGGTTCTGGCTGTTCCTGTCGGAGCTCCTGCGGGTTTTTATAAGCCACATGACCACGCGGCACCGCGATTCAGCTTTGCGTACTCTCCTTTTGGAGATGATAAGACAGCTATCCGCGGCGGCTTTGGCATGTTCTACGACAAGGTCGAAGGTAACCTGATCTTTTCACAGGTGAACGTTCCTCCGTTTCTCAACAGTCCACAATTTGAGAATGGCAACATCGCTAATCCTTCGGGAGGAACTCCCTCGGCACTCGCTCCTTTTGGAACGATAAGCGCGATAAATCCGAACCTGGATATAAGTTACTCGATGAACTACAGCCTCGGCGTACAGAGAGAATTGCCGTTTGGCTTTTTTGGCGAAGTAACTTATGTCGGCAACCTGGGCCGTCACTTGATTCGCCAGCCCGATCTAAATGCGGCTCCTTTCGCATTGCTGGCGGCCAACGCGGCACTACCTACAGCACAGCAGGTGTCCGTGAATGCGCTTAGGCCGTACAAGGGTTTCACCGGAATCAATTTCAGACTTTCGGATGCGAACTCCAATTACAACGCCCTGCAGCTCTATGCGGCGAAGCGTAAAGGCAATCTGGAAATGACCGCGAGTTACACCTGGTCGAAGGCATTAGCTGACACCAGCGGTAATGGTGATGGTCTGGATGTTGGCGAAGATCCGTTCAATCGCCACGCCAACTATGGTCCGGCAAGCTTTGATCGCCGGCACATCTTCGTTACCACTTACGATTACCGCTTGCCTTTCTTCAATAATCTCCATGGAGTTGGCGGCGCTATCCTTGCGGCTTGGGAGATCAGCGGTATCACGCGTTATCAAAGCGGCGCTTACTTTACTGTCATCGGGAACTCGTCCATAGGTAATCGACGCGCTGACTACCTTGGCGGACCAGTGCTCCTTCCGAATCCTGGTCCAAACGGGTGGATCAATCCAGCTGCGTTTCGGTCGGCACCTCCAGGCCGCCGGGGAAATGCTGGAGCGGGAATTGTTCAAGGTCCGAATCTGCAAACCTGGGACTTCTCGATGCGCAAGCAGTTCAAGATTAACGAGCGCTTTAACTTGAGATTCCAGGCAGACATGTTCAACGCCTTCAACCATGCAAACTTTAGGGCGCCGAGTACCACCATCAGCACGCAGTTTCCTAACGTGCCTCAAGCGGACTTCGGAACGATCGGTACGACCGGGCCCGCGAGGAACATCCAGTTTGGTTTGAAGTTGACTTTCTAATCTGTGACTGGAGCGGCTCGATTGCTCGAACGAACCCGGGTGGTGTCACGGAGGTGACGCTAAATTCAGACGCCGGTTCCATTTGAAATCGGTTTTTGAGATCATCACGTCCATACCGATGACACCACAAAAATTCAGAGTCGCTCTAGCTTTCGTATGCGCTGCGAGCATGTTCATGGGGATGGGGAGATCGAGGGCTATTGCTCGGTCGCCTACTATAGCGCTGGGAACAATCTCGACCGCGAGTTTGAGTAGTGAAGTAAATGGCTTTCTCGCGAAGGAATTGGCAGTCCACCTGGTGGCAATCAAGACGCTGCAGCCACCACCTGATCGCGTGCTGGGAGCATTAACGACCGGCGAGTTCTCCTGGGGAACTTTCATGCGGGCCCTCGCTGCGTACGCTGAAAACAGCGGCCAACGAGAATTAGCACAACGCGATCTGGCACGGTGGATAGGTCAGATCGGATTGATAGAAGCGAAAGGCGGCGGCAAAGCATTTTCGCAATTGTACGCGGCCCAAGCGCTTCGCCACTTCGGTTCTGATCTTAGGTCAAATGCTCTGTGGCTTTCACTGACACCGAAAGAGCAGGAGTCGTGGCGATCTCTTCTGAATCCCGAGAGGTTCTATGATCCGCGCACCAACAGAGTAATCAACCTGGCTGAAAACTATCTCGGCGTTGCAGCTCGCATAGCGGCGATCGATTACGAGCTCGGTATTTCAAAAGATCGCGCGTTCCTTGACAAGGTAATAGAAAAAGCGGCGGAGCAGTTCACTAACGGAGCCATCTATGCAGACGATGCGCTGCCGACTGGTCGTTATGATCGCTACTCGAACGAGTATGCGAGGTACGTCTGGGAGGCAGCGGAACGCGCGGGCCGCAAGGATATTCTCGACAAGTTGCGGCCGTCGCTCACCCGGCAAATGAAATTGTGGTGGGACATCGTTTCGGAAGATGGTTATGGTTACAACTGGGGCCGAAGCCAGGGTGTTGTTAGCTATCTCGATACTCCCGAGATCGCCGGCTTTCTCGCGACCCATCCGGAGTTTCGCCCGGCGACTTTGCCGGACATTGCAGCGCTTTACTATCAAGCGTGGCGATATCTCAGGAGCGACTATCGCAACGACACGCACTTGCTCTCGATCTTTGCGCCTGGCCGTGGCAACTACTCATACATCACGCGTGAACGCGAATGGCAGCAGACCACAAGTTTCTTTGGCAAGATTGCTAATTCTCACGCGCGACTCATGAACGCTCTTGAGAAGGAGGGTGTCAGAAGTTTTCCTGCTGTACCGCGATTACCGCGCGTGGCAAGGTTCGAATACTTTCGGCAGACCGGAGGCAGGTTGGCTGGTGTTTGGGTAGTGCGTCAGGGACTCATCAGGTTTGCGTTGCCAATTACTACAGGAACGAAACCGGGAGTATCGGATTATCTGCCATCGCCACATGGGTTGCCAGGTTTCGCAGCTCCGGTTGAACAACTGTATCCGGCGCTAACGAGTTATATCGATCTTGCAGATGGAAGAACCATTGTTGCTACTGACGGTGCAGACGTGATTGACCCTGCAGCGGATGCGCAAAGTCTTCACGCTCGTTGGAATCGTTGGGCTTTGGTCGGTAGCAAGTCCGGCGAACTGGTGGACGTTGGTTTGATGTGTGATGTGACCTGGCGAATCAAGGGCAACAGGATCATACGCGAAGAGACGTTGACTTCATCGCGGCCTGTTCAGATCCGTCAATGGCGACTTGCTCTGCCAACCACGCATACAACCGCCGGTACTAAAGGGACCAAGTCCCGACGCTTTGACAAATTTGTTTCTGCTGCCGGCAGCCTCGAAGCAGAAATGCAGGAAACTACGTTTCCACTGAACACCTCGATCGTGACGGTAGGCGACACACCTGAGGGACGGGGTGTTCATGGTGCGATCCCGTTGCATTTGATCTTCGAGTCGTCAAGCTTGAGAGTCGAGCCGGGCCGTCCGCAGAGAACCAAGCTGACAATAACGCTTAAAACAAGATAGAAATCATTTCAGCTTCATACATGGGAGATTCGATATGAACGAAGAAGTAAAGCTTCAGGAAATCACTCCTGAGACGTGCTTTGTGGGCGGCACTCACAAAGGAAAGGGAAGACGCACGGCTGTCGCACCGGGAAGTACGGCCGCTCGTTATCTGCACTACGGGCGAATTACGCTCGATGCGAATGATGCGCCGCTCACGTTTGCCAACAACGATCACGAGACAGGACTCATTTGTCTGAAGGGAACTGCGACTGTCGCTACTGACGGTCAGACGTTTGAACTCGATCAATACGACACTGTGTACGTACCTCGCGACTCGGAAATCGAAGTTCGTGCGGGAGGTGCAGGGTGCGACCTCGCTGAAGTTTCTGCCCCGGTAGCAAATCGTTATCCGTTGAAGTTCGTTGCTTACAAAGACGTGCGGCAAAACCCGAAGCTGCACTTGATCGCGGGCAAGCCACCCGCAGAACGAGATCTCAATGTACTGATCGGTTCGAATGTAGAGGCCGGGCGGATAATGGCCGGAGTTACTTTTTCGCGACCTGGTAATTGGACGTCATGGCCACCGCATGAGCACTCGCGAATGCTCGAAGAAGCCTACTTGTTTATCGACATGCCCGCACCATCGTTCGGCGTGCAGTTTGTCTATACCAATCCTCAAGCTCCCGAACTGGTCCAACTCGTACGCGAAGGTGATTGTGTTCTGATGCCAAAGGGTTATCACCCGAACGTCGCTGCTCCGGGAGGCCAAATCAACTTTCTGTGGATGATGGCGGCAATCAAGGAAGGAGAGGATCGGTTATACGGCGTCGTAAATGTGCAGCCTGAGTTTGCGGCTGGAGGATCCGGGCTGGAAGCTGTAGCAGGAAAGTAGGCGTTGATGATGAGTTCTGCTAACGACAAAGGCGAATCAACACCTCGAACGAACGGCAATGGATTCGCTCAACATCTGAACTGGTCCAACATTCCTATCGAAAGACCTGCCGAAGGTGTCGAGCGACAGATGATTGTCGGTGACAACCTGATGATCTGCCGTTTTCGATTTGTGCCGTTTCTCGTCACGCCGGAGCACGATCATCCGCACGAGCAGATGACGATAGTCGAGCGTGGGAAGGTTCGGTTCTTTATTGAGGGTAAGGAACAGATTGCCTCAGCGGGCGACGTCCTGCACTTTCCGCCGTTTTGCTGGCACGGTGCGACGATGATGGAAGACGAGGTGGTACTGATCGACATCTTCTCACCGGTGCGCGAGGATTTCCTGTAGGAACATCCGCAGATTACACAGATTACGCAGAATGAAGAACGGCAGGAGACACGCAACCATACGACATCATGACTTTCTTCATTGCTGACTGTCTACACTCTGTGGAATCTGCGTAATCTGTGAATAAGTTTATGATCCTCGACAGCTTCAGGCTTACCGATAAAGTTGCACTGATCACTGGCGCCGCGACCGGCCTGGGTGCAGCGATCGCACAGGCGCTGTCGGAAGCCGGAGCCTCAGTTGCTTGTCACGGCAACTCACGTTCGCCGCAGGACACCTGCGACGCGATCAAGAGTAATGGCGGAGTTGCGCATGCGCTGATCGGCGACCTTAGTCAGCCCAAAACTGCCGCTGATCTTGTGCATGAGACGCTCTCACATTTTGGAAAGCTCGACATCCTCATCAACAACGCGGGAACAATTCGACGCGCTCCTGCCACAGAGTACTCGGAAGAAGACTGGGCCACTGTGATCGAGGTAAATCTTTCAAGTGTCTTCCGGCTTTCACAATGCGCCGGCAAACACATGATCGAAAGAGGACAAGGTGGAAAGATCGTAAACATCGCTTCGCTGCTTTCGTTTCAAGGCGGGATCACGGTCCCGGCGTATGCTGCATCCAAAGGCGGAGTGGCCCAGCTGACAAAGGCTCTTGCGAATGAATGGGCCAAACATCGAATCAACGTCAATGCGATCGCGCCCGGATACATGCGCACTACGAACACCGCGGCCCTGCAGGCCGACGAAGTGCGTAATCGTCAGATCCTGGAACGCATTCCTGCCGGCCGATGGGGCGAGCCCAAAGACGTAGCCGGCGCCGCTGTCTTCCTTTCAGCTCCTACGAGTGATTACGTGAACGGACATCTGCTGGTAGTCGATGGCGGCTGGCTCGGCAGGTAAACGAATCATTCCGCAAATCCACTCTTACATCCACCACAATCGAATCTTTACTCGGATACAACTGGTCTTACCTGTGTTTGTTGACGTGTCTCTTGAACTTAAGTCGATCTTGACAAGTGGTATGACCGACACCCAAAATACGGCTCTACAAACACAGGCTCGATCGACACTCAAACGATACAACAAGGTATTTAGGAGTCGAATGCAAGGCTCGACCTGTGACAGAGTTTGACCAGCGATCTTGAATTGGATTAGCCGTGAACCGAATGTGCTGTCAGGCGGTCTGACCAGATAAATGACAACTCGTCGAAGTTTTCTTAAGGGCTTCGTTCTTGCTAGCGGCGGCTTGCTCGTTGCACCGAGATGGTCTCCTATCGAGGAGTGCTTCGCGCAGGCGAACGCTGATGCGTGGGCGCAGATGCCCGCCATTCTCCGCCGCATCAAGCCTCCTGTCTTCCCGAAGCGCGATTTCGTTATTACGCGCTTCGGCGCCGTCGGAGATGGACAAACCGACTGCACAGAAGCAATTCGAAAGGCGATTGTCCGGTGTGCTTCAGCCCGTGGGGGAAGAGTTGTTGTGCCGGCCGGAACATTTCTAACTGGTCCAATTCATCTGAAGAGCAACGTCAACCTGCATGTCACTGAAGGCGCAACTATCAGGTTTAGTCAGGATCCCAAAAAGTA
>JBKPAC010000244.1:0-3806 GCA_046726175.1 Acidobacteriota bacterium | reverse complement strand
ACACGCTCGATGCAGTATGTCGAGTGCTTGGGCCAGCGCTCTCCGCTCACCAGATTGGTTGGGTTGAGATTGACGAAAGCGAACCAGCCAGAGGCCAACTCGAACCAGTCACTGATGAGATTGTGACGTTGCTGGAAAGATCGGGCAATCGCAGCGCCTTTGTTTTCGTACCCACCGCCGAACCACCCTACTACAAATTCAACATTGGCATTCTCTCAGGTGGCCGTCGGCTTTTCTCTGATGACATTGCCATGCTCGACTCGGTCGCTGTCATGGTTGCGAGACGCATTGACGCTCTTCGAGTGACGCATGAACGCTGCGAGCAGAGCCTGCGCGAACAGGAGATCAACAAGTTGGCCACCGAGGCACAATTGCGTGCGTTGCGTGCCCAGGTCAATCCGCACTTCCTTTTCAATGCGCTGACGACCATCGGTTATCTGGTCCAGACAGCTCCGAATCGCGCGCTGGAAACTCTGATGAAGCTTACGAGTCTCCTGCGAGCGGTCTTACGAACGGACGGCGAGTTCGTTACTCTCGGAGAGGAGCTGGAGCTGATTGCTTCATATCTGGATATTGAGCAAGCCCGCTTCGAAGAGCGGTTGCGTACGATCGTCGATGTTCCGGAAGAGCTACTTACACTCCGCGTGCCTTCGCTCTTGGTACAGCCGCTGGTTGAAAACGCGATCAAGCACGGTATTACCCCCTCCCGTTTTGGCGGGGAAGTCTCCATTCGCGCGGGACTGGAACACTCATCCTCTGAGGTAAAGGACGATCTCGAAATGCTCACCATCATCGTTAGCGATACTGGCTTGGGCGCTAGCGAAATCGAGTGGGCTCGGGGCCGTCGTACCGGCGTCGGTCTGTCGAACATAGAGGAGAGGCTTCGTTCCTATGGCGGGTCCTCTGCGTCACTTCGAATCAACAGCACACCGGGAACGGGCACTATAGTTGAATTGAGAATCCCACTTGGCTCGCCGGATCCCCGGCCCGTTACGGCAAATGGATCATCAGTCCGCAGCATCAGAGAGAGGCGCGGAGCGTGACTTCAAGACTCAGAGTGGTAATTGCCGACGACGAGCGACCAGCTCGCTCGTTTCTTGCGTCCATGCTGCGAACGTTCGAAGACGTAGAAATCGTCGGAGAGGCTCAGAATGGCAGCGAGGCTGTCGAAATCATCGAGCGAGAGAAACCTGATCTAGCACTATTGGATTTGCAGATGCCTGAGATTGATGGTTTGGGTGTAGTACGACTGCTGCGAAAGAACATGACGCCGCTTATCGGTTTTGTTACGGCCTATGACGAGTACGCAGTCCGAGCTTTCGAGGTAAATGCCGTTGATTATCTGCTCAAGCCTGTGGAGAGGGCGCGACTGCGCGAAACTCTGAATCGTGCCCAGGAGCGGTTGGAACAGGAAGATTTGCGCGCTGAACAAGTTTCACATTTGCACGCTGCCGCTGCCGATTATGAGGCTGCCACTCGTCCCACCTATCTTGAACGCATGCCGGTCCGCGAGCGTAATGAGATCATCCTTCTGCCAGTGCGACAAATCGCTTCCGTTGTAGCAGACGGTGAGTTGCTCCGCATCACCACGGTAAATGACGAACATCACTCGATCAACTACCGACTCAAAGATCTTGAAGCGCGGCTGGATCCTGCCATGTTTGTGCGCCTCGCACGGGGTACGCTGGTCAACATCGAAATGATCACTCGCGTGAGTCCCATGCCCGGTGGAACGTTTGTCGTCACTCTTAAGAACAATCAGCAGTTACAGGCCAGCCGGCTACAATCGCGCATCTTGCGTGACGGGTTGTTGCGAATCTGAAGTCAGTATTCATAACACTGAACATAACTTCGCGAAATGTGGCTTCGGTCACCGGTTTGCCCTGAACGGTGCGTGGTATAACGTCATTCCCCGTCGGCGCAGCGCGCGGCTGATTTGTTGAATTTAGATCATCAATGACTTACGCTTGCTCTCTCACTGAACTTAGGAGTTACAACCCCATGTCCGCGTTCTAACCACTGTGGTAACAGAAATTACGCGCGCTTAAAATTACAGCAACTTTACAACAGGTCCGGGTACGGGATTGCTGTGACCGAAGAAAATGAGCGGAATTTTCGGCAGAAGTAGCCTTCTTCACAGGGCCTATTTCCCCAATCCAATCTGCTTCATGAAGTCCTGGTTGTCCCAGAAGAGCCACTCGTGATCCATGGTGGCACCTTTCCAATGTCCGATTGTCACCATGCTAATCGCGAAGTGCTTGCAGCTAGGGGGAATCGATTTGCCGTCAGGCATGGGCATCGGCTTTGTAAATGTGCCCGACATAACCCCTGTGATGGCGGTCCATGTCCCGGAGCCAAAGCGAATAGGATGCACCTTTATTTTGAGGTCGGGCGCAAAGACGAACAAGGCCTTCAGATCCTCAATGTGCCTTTCGATTCCTTTAGTCTCGTGCCCATCGGGCCAAGTCACGACGATATCCAGGGCGTGACTCTCTTTGAGGCGATCCCATTTCTGATTGCTGAACACATCGAAATCGAGTGTGTCGAATACCTTGAGGTTTTTCTCCACGGCCGGGTCTTGCTTTTCGTGGGGCGGGGGCGGCGTCGGAGGATTCTCAATCACTGACTGGACGTTTCCCGATGGTGCCGGGACCGTTAAAAGCGCGAAGGACAATAGAGCAAGGGCAATACGATTTTTGGGCATAAATAGCTCCTTTTTTGGTTGGGATTCCGCCGGTCAAGAAGATAGACGGAATGTAATTCTAAAACTCATCGACGCTGTACAATCGCGCCCCGACGTAACGCCTGAAGCTTCGGAGACCGCTGAATTCTTGAAGCAGCTCATACTGGGAGAAATCACGACTGCCAGCCCATTAGATTATATGGTCAGTGGTGAGCATCCATACGAATGGTGGGTTCGCAGAAATGCGGAAATGGAAAGCATTGATTCTCCCGCGAGCGCCGCCCGAACAAGCGCTTGAAGTGGACGCCATTGAGTGTTAGTTAACAGTAGTTGTTGAATCGAAGTTGAGTGAATTCGCGCGCCGCTTAAGCGCAGCGTTAGCCAGCCCGATGAGGCTCTCTGGGAATTGCCGTGAACGGCCCTAGGACTTGACCCAGGCTGGATGATATTTCGCTTTCCAATGCAGCAAATGCCTTCACAGGCCGTGCAAGACACCACTACATATAGGCGGTCCACGGCAATTCCTGGAGACCCCCGATGAGTGAGAAATCCGATGCGCGCGCGGTGCCGGTCAACGTCATGATGCGGCGGCCGACGCTCTTTGGTGTTCCGGCAATGCCGATTCTGGCTGCGCCGCTGCTCATCCGGCGCGCTCACGCGGAGGAGGCTGGAGCTTTGGCGGCGCTCTTGGGCCGCGCGTTTGAGGCTGAGACTTGGGATACGGCCGGTACTGAGCGTGAGCTGTTCTGTGACGAGACGGTCAGGGCGACATTGGTGGTCGCGGCAGAGGGGCGGTTGGTCGCGACGGCTTCGTTGCAGGTACGTCCTGACGCTCCGGAGTGTGGCTGGGTGCGTTGGGTTGCGACGGATCTGGATCGGCGTCGGGAGGGCTTGGCGCGGGCGTTGGTTATCGGTGTGCTCGCGATGGCGGGGCAAGCCGGATGTAGGGAAGCTCGTCTTCGTACCCAGACCGATCCGTTGACGGCGATACCGTTGTATTTACAGTTGGGGTTCGAGCCACTTGTGAGGGGCGATCCGGAACGTGAGGTGTGGGAGCGAGTGATCAGGCTTCTGAGCGGCGAGGCTGGTGGTGGTCGCGTTGGGCCGCCGGCTGGCTAACTCG
>JBKPAC010000243.1:0-12304 GCA_046726175.1 Acidobacteriota bacterium | reverse complement strand
CTAATGTGCCGCGCACGCAACGAAAGGGAGGCCAGTGACAGCAGAGGCGTCGACTCGGGTCAGGGAGCCCGGATTATAGAGCACCTCGACCGCTATAGCCATGAAGAAGGTGGAGGCCTGAGATCGCGGACGAGCACCTTCGGTTCGCTAAATTCGGATTTAGCAGTCAGACAAAAGGAGATCAAACCATGAACACAACTCTAGCGAAGACAATAGTCGGCAGCCTAGTCGCCGTAAGCCTGCTCGCTGTAGCAATGGCGTTGGGCCCTTCGCGTGCGACGCAGGCGGCGCCCCCTGCGCAAAGTTGCGGCGTCCACACGCTGCGCGGCTCGTATGTATTCTCCGCGCACGGCTGGAATATCGTCGGAGGTGTTGCCGTACCGAAAGCCATCGTTGAAGGCATCGATTTTAATGGAGATGGTACGCTGGTCAGTCCATTCGCCACCGTTAGCATAAATGGCACGATTATTCGTTCCAGCGGAGGGCTAGGAACTTATACGGTCGACGCAGATTGTACGGGCACGCTCACATTTCCCGGGCAAGGCATAACTTTTGACATATTCGTCCAGCCCGGCGATGGCAAGCAGGTTTGGATGATCCAGACCGGTCCAGCCGTACCCGGGCCACCGGTATTTGAGGGGACGGCAACAAAGGTGTCACCCTAAAGCGCCGATTACAGCTTCCATTACTACGTTAGTACATCGGGGGCGTAACTGCCGAGCAGACTCGAGCCGGGTCGGCCTGTATCACAAAGGTCGGCGGCGCGTAACTTGTTACATATCCGCCCGAATGATTTTCGAGCCTTCAAAGACTTAAACTCCAACGCGCTGCACTAGATTCGTGAACCGCGGATCCGAGCGAAGGTTGTCGAGGAAAGGGTCGATCTTGAGAATGGTTACATAGCCTTCATGGTCGTTGTAGCTCTTCTCAAGCCATTGAAATGCCTGGTCCTTCTCATTCAGTTCCGCATAAACAATCGCCAGCCCATAGGCCGGGACATAGCGCTGCTTAGAAATCTCCTTTAGCGCTTCCAGGGTTCGCAGTGATTCTTCCTTTTTGCCCGATGCCGCGTATGTGTGTCCCTGCAGGGCCAGCACATACGGATCGTTCAACTGCCGAGCCTTGTTATATTCGACCAGCGCATCCTGATGAGCATGCTTCATCGCGTAAGCCATGCCTAAGCTGTAATGAGCGTAATAAAAGCTCTGATCCATCTCGATCGTCTTTCGCAGTTGCTCAATGCTCAGGTCATACTGGCGCGCGTAAAGATACGTGGCGCCCAGTTCAGTGTTGATTATCAACGACAGCGGATCTAGGTCCTGCGCCCGCTTCATCTCGAGGATGGACTCATCAAATATTCCCAGAGCGAGGAGGTTACCGCCATACCAGTGGTGAGCCTCGGCATAGTTGGGATTAATTTCGATGGCTCGTTGAAATTCTCGATTCGATTCCGCAAAGTTCCAATCTGACAGGTACAGGACGTTTGCCATTGAAGCGTGGGCCTCGGCGAGCTCGTCATCAATTTCCAAAGCTTTCTTTGCTGCAGCTTTGGCTTTTGGATAGGAATCCGCCGGTGAGCTTGCACCATAACCGGGCAAGAGAACATACGTGTCGGACAGTCCTGTGTAAGCCAGTGCGTAGTTCGGATCTTGTTCCGTAGCTTGATTGAAATACTGGATCGACCTTTGAAAGCCGTCGGCCGTTCGCTTGTTCCAGTAGAATCGACCCTTCAAATACAGCTGATACGCCTCTGCATTGTTGGTGTAATTCCTGGCGAGACGGCTTTGCTCGAGGCCCGTTAGCCTGACCCTCAGATTCGCGGTTATCTCTCTGGCAATGTCTCTTTGTACGTCCAGGAGATCTGAGAGCTTGCGCTCATATCGTTCTCCCCAAAGCTGCTTATTCTCGCGCAAGTCAATTAACTCGACGCTTACGAGTAAGTTGTCGCCTCGCTGCAGGATTCGACCGGTAAGGAGCGAGCGCACTCCTAATTCCTTTCCTATAGCAATCGGATCGTTCCCTTTTCCTTTGTAGTGAAAGACCGAACTGCGTGCGATAACACGAACATTCCTCAGTCGCGTGAGACTGTTGATTATGCTTTCAGTCACACCATCAGAAACGTATTCACTTTCCTGGTCACCATTCTCGTTTACGAAAGGCAGCACGGCGATTGAATCTATGGTCCCGGAAGGACGAGTGGCAAAGTACGCTGCAGCACTGACGACCACCAGGAACAGGAGAAGACCAGCAAGCGTGCTTGCTTTATGTCGCTTAATTCCGGTAACGATATAGTCAGCGCTCAAGGTAGCGGGAGCGGCATGACTTGGAACTGTTGCGTTGGTTTGGCCTGGTGTTGCCGCCGATGTAGACGATGTGGTTATTCCCGGAGCACTTCTGCCCTGAACTTCGCGACGCACGTTTCGCAATTCGATTGCTGGTTCCTTGATCGATTGATAACGCTCATCAGGATCCTTAGCCAAGCATCGCCCGACAATGCGTGTCAGATCTTCCGGCGCCTGCGCGTTCAGGTTTCTAACCAGCGGCGCCGGGGCATGAATGATGTTGTATAGAGTGTCGACAGTCGATTCGCCATCGAAGGGCCGTTTGGCGGTAAGAGCTTCAAAGAGGATCGAGCCAAACGAGAAGATATCTGAGCGCTGGTCCACCCTTTGACCCTGCGCTTGTTCCGGTGACATATACCGGGCGGTCCCAACGACTACACCCGAAGTCGAATACAGCGGGAGTGTTACCGTACCTCCGGTGGTTGAGTCAGCCCTTGCGGCCCGTTGTTCGACCAGTTTTGCCAAACCAAAATCCAGTACCTTGGCGTGACCCTCACGACTGATCATGATGTTGTCGGGCTTGAGATCGCGATGCACGATTCCGGCTGCGTGAGCCTTAGCCAACGCCTCGGCAACATGCTGCAGATGACGCAGGATGCTCGCGATGTCTGCCCCACCGCTTCCGAGCCATTGACTGAATGTCTCGCCATCAACAAACTCCATCGCAATAAAATGCAAATCGTTGCTCTCGCCGATCTCGTAGATGTGCGCAATGTTGGGGTGATTCAGGGCGGCCGCAGCCTTCGCTTCGAGAGTGAACCGGCGCATGTGCTCGCGACTCGAGGCCAATTCGGTGGGCAAGATTTTCAACGCAACTTTGCGAACCAGCCTGGTGTCTTCAGCCAGGTATACCTCGCCCATTCCACCGGCACCAATCCAAGAGTCGATCTGATACCGGCCGATTGTTGTGCCCGGTTTAAGTGGCGATTTCATGGCGCAACCGTGCCAGGCCTGAAATAGTCTTTAGAGGTCCGAGACTCGACGGCATTCTATCCGAGTCTGTAAATTTCAGGCCAGATTTTTGGCCCGGTCGACCCAGAGTGTTCACGAAGACGAAAGAGCTATTTTGACATTGGACTTTGGACATTTGACCTTAGGACATTCGCACTTCTTCATCGTGTTCGTTTGTGTGATTTTTGGGATCGTTCTTCTCTGGCGGAAAATTATCAATCTACGAAACGCACGAAAGAACACGAACCTTCAAATGACAAACGTCAAATGTCCACGGTCCAATGTCAAATGATTTTTCTGATTGTGTGCACACAAATAGAAAAGCCCGCGAGAGCGTGATGCTTTCGCGGGCCTTCGTAAATAATCCCGGCGACCTCCTACTCTCCCACGCAGTTTTCCGCGCAGTACCATCGGCTCCAGCTGGCTTAAAAATCAGCAATCCAAATCGAAAATTTCAAAAACCGAATAGTGACGTCACAAGATAAGTCTTGCGCAAGCGCGAATGCTTGATGCCCAGAGTAAATTCGATATTCTAGGTTTACGCCCTAGTTTGTCACGCTTGGGAAGGTGGCAACTTGTACATTGGGGCAACCAGGGGGTGTTGTACAACCACCATTGAGCTGACTGAGCTGCTCAGTAATGAGAGCTGAGTTGATTGTCCCATGCGCGCGAATTACCAAGTGTACTTCAGCCCCAAAGCCGTTACCCTCGTGCAGTCCAGGCCTTACCCCATTATCATTGAGTCCCCCTGTCCCGAACAGCACGAAGGCACCATCGGGTGGAGCGCCGCTGGGTATGTGGATGCTGACATTGGCGGTGCCAACGACAGCACCAGTAACAAATGCACCGACATTAAAGGCGGAGGCTCTGGCAGTATTCGGCACAGCCACAAGGTCAGGCATACCACACCGGACGGGGCCTGCAGGGTTAGTTGTACAGTTCTCGGGCGAATTGAAGATAACTGTCCAAATCGTAAAGGCAGAATTCGCGTCAAGATCAGTGACATGAACGCTGGCCCAGAGCTCGTTTCTGGTGCGATTGAGACGTACGGCACCCGTGGCCGGATCCACTGAGCCCGGAGTCTCGTTTAGCGGCATAATTTGAAATGTTTGCTTCGGGCCTTCCTGCGCCCCGGCCTGGAAGTTTGTTCCAAAGAGGATGACGGCGATGAGAAGAAGGCCGAATAAGGTCAACTGCCTAATAGATGGGAAGCGTCGCATTGAAGGGCTCCTTTCTTACCTACGACGATTGTCGCAAGGCTTGCATATCGTTAGTGCCGGGAAGCAAGGCCGCACTTCCTCACTTCATTCATACGATCTCCTTTAGAGGGTGCCTAAGGCTTAAGTTGAATTCAGCTTTCGCCGGTTAACATCGGAAATGGTTCCGCACCATTGATCTGCTCAAGAGCGTAATCTTGGACGTGGTTAACCAAAAAAAACTACTTCTCAGGTCATTGGGCAATCCCTTGAGAGATTGATCGCCATCGCGTCCTCCGAGCTTTAACGACTCTGAACAGTTGATCCTCGCAGATTACCGGCAGCCCCTTGGAATTTTGCCGATCTGGTCGTGCGCTGCTTATCTCCATCGTTGGCTCGGTAGGAGAGAACGATGTCGCCTTCCGGCCAAACATCGATGCGAGCGTGGCCCGCCCGTAGCCGGTGAAAAAAGCAGATTTAAATAAGCTGAACCTTACTAATTACCTTCGCTGAGCCTAGGGCTCAGTTGCCCCCCTAGGAACATGGAAGTCTGGCGGGAAATCTCTCGTCAGGCGAGCATGTTGATAGTACGGCTATATATATCTCTGGCACAGTGATGTCAATAGAAGAAATGGACAACATTGAATAATGTCGCAAAATGAATGAAGAGCCCGCTCAGCGTAACGCTAACCGGGCTTCATTCTTAAAATCCCGGCGACTTCCTACTCTCCCACGCAGTTTCCCGCGCAGTACCATCGGCTCCAGCAGGCTTAACTTAAGACTGCGCTTCCTGGCACAGGCTATTCGTTCGTAATGCTTGCCGTCGTGCCGTCGAATTTCGTGATATTAATAGTGAACGGCTCGTTATAGGACTTGGCCCGGTCCTGCAGGACACTGAGCGCAACCTGCTCGCCCAGCAGGATCGACCAGTAAGTCGAACTGCGAAAGTGTATGCCAGCATGAATGCCGTGGCCAAACGAGACGTTGTAGGCCAACTTGTTCAGTTCTCCGTTGATGTCCAAATCGTTCCGGTCCGCGCCTGTATAGGTATTGAGTGAAAGGCCATCCGTGCTTGGCACGTACACATCCCGGCCGGCGCTTGTGAGAAGCGGCCGGATCTTCTGGCTGCCATCAAAGAAGAATTTCAAAAAAGTGCAGCACGCCCCACCAACCGTTCCGTGCCCGGTCGGGTAGCAGGGATGCGTCGGTGATCCTTCCGGGTATGCCTGTGGCAGCAAGTAGCTGCCATAGCTCGCGAATGTGATAGGCAACGCCGCTGAGTTCAGGACGTCTCTATGCAACGCTCCTGCCGCTTGGGGGAATGGGGTTGTATGGGCCAGCCGCGCGTGCACCAGCGCCCCATATTCCTCCGGCCGCAGTCGCAGGTCCTTGATCCACTTGTGATACCACGCAGCTTTGAGCGCTCGAGTGGCCATTTCAGCAACCGTTCCCGCACCGTCTGGCCCGCCAAGGGTACCGAAGGCCTTTTGTGTTTGCGAACCGATGTAAGGGTTATCTGGGTTCGGTGCTGCGCCTAGTCCCGCCAAGACCAGGAAGGCCACGAAGTATCCTTGATAGAGCACATCCACATGCGTATATGCGGCGAGGTCTCGACCATTCCGGTGGTACCGGAACGTAGGGTCAAATGCCAATGTGCGTCCTGAGTTGCCGCCGTTTTGGATCAGTTGGTACTCGCTGACTGAGGTCATGTATTCGCTCCCACCACCCCCCACGGGCAGGAACGTCTGGTGCTGCTGACTGAGAAACTGACTACCATAGAACGTCGGCTGGACCATGAACTGCGATACGTATGGGCCCATGACGTTACCGTCACCCGGAACGAATTGCCCGCGGAACAGGTTCTGCCGCGTAACCGGGAAAGGAAACTGATTGTTCGCGGAGCTACTAAGGAACGACAAGTTGTTCATGTCAGCTACAGCCTGACCAACCAGCGGATTCGTCGCGTACTCGGTGAACGGCACGTCGCCCAGCAGCGCAGCCCAGTAGTGCTCAACCTGTTCGGCCGCCGTCTGTGCACTGCCGATCGTCGGCGACGGTGGGATGACGGTGGCATGTGAATCGAGGCCTTGCAAGTCGAATGCGAGTGCACCTTGTGGGCCATTCAACTTTGAGTTGGCCCCCCCACCGGGGGTGCCTACACCGATATTTTCAAAGTCTAAGTGGTCGCCGGTGCTGAGAGCGTTTTTGAGGCTCAGGAAAGCAGCAGCATTCGGCACGCCGAGACCGTCATGTAACAAGGCTTTGGTATAGCTGCAACTGAAGTCGGTGAATCTCGCTATGTCGCCATTGTCCGCTTGCGTCGGGACATTGATCTTCTCGGCTTGGGCCATGCCTTTGCGGTAATTGAAGCTGGCATTCGCGCGCGTCGCAGAATTGTAGTCTACGACCGACGCCTCGACGACAGACTCTTTTCCGCGAAAGAGGGGCTCAAGAGGAACTGCCGCAGCTACGGTCGCTATCGTTGCCGCGCCCTTTACAAAATTCCTTCTGGTGACCTTCGATGTCTTGGGCTCAGAACGGGTCATGTCTTGCTTTGAGGGACTCATATAAACTCCTAGGTTGAGGTTAAGTGATCGACAATCACGCGAGACATTCGACGAATCGCGTGAACTTTGAGGGAACAGTCAGTACTGCGCAAGCATACTGACTGAAGCTTACTCAGCTGCAACTTTCAACCGATCGCCGAATCTTCTTAGTTTCTGAGTTCGACGGATTCTGTCCTTTGTTTAGAGCCAAATCCAGTTTTTTTACGGTTCGTGTAATACAAGCTGCAGATCCTCGCAATTGTTGATCGCACAGCCGCCATCAAATCTTGAGATCTGCTGCGGGACCATTCCTGCTATTGCGGGACCGTGGTATCGCACAACCATTACTACCAGCGCCCCCGCGGGATTGAGCAGGCCAGGCCCTTGTATGACTTCGCCTGACGGAGGACCTCCGACCTTGATATTGGCGCTGAAATCCCCGACTCCAGCTCCGCCCACAACGTGGCCCGTCGCATTCTGAAGCGCGAATTGTACGGGGCTATCAACAGCTTCATCATGAGCGGGGTCCATGCATTCAAACGGCACAGTACATAGTTCCGGGTGGTTGTAGATCACCCACCATACTGAGTAAGCGCCTGGCGGCAGGTCTGAGGTGTGGATATTAACTGTAAGACTGTTATTGTTCCGAAGTAACCTCGAGTAGGCACCTGGAACCGGTGAGAAGTCGGAGAAGTACAGGACATTAGTAGTGCTTTGATTGTTACCTTGCGGCGGCATGCTTTGGCCTATTCGCGATGACATAACCAGGCACAGGGCGAAGGTTGAGAGCACTAAGAGTAGAAGCAATGGTTTCCTCATTGGGGAGTTCTCCTTTTCTAAGTGGCTAACATGAATTGGGTGATGATGCTGCTCCTCGATACTGATAAATGCGCCCTCAGGGAAGGTGGTTGCGGCTGGGCAACGCATACGAATAGGGATAAGCGAGGAGCAGTTTTAGTCCCGGTGGAACTTGCAGCGCCCTCTTTACGGTGCGTGAACGGAGGATTGGACGTTCACGCACGTATTCGGCGGACAACCACCGTTGAACATGCTGAGTTGATCCATGAACGCAGTGCCCATAAGGGCAGGCCCGTGTGAGCGTATCACCATGTGAATCTCCGCGTGCTTTGGATCCAGCAGACCTGGACCATCGAAGGCAGCCGTCGTATCTCCGAGACCGAGGAAACCGCCGTAAACGGCGGAGCCGTCGGGGCCGATGAGCTTGCCTCCAAAGTTGACGCGCGAGCCCATCACCGCAGGATTAGCGAAGTCAGCCCCAGAACAAGGACGAGTGGCGCACTGGTCGGGGCTATTAAAAATCCCAAACCAAGCCGTATACACCCACCCGGGGTTGAGTCCCTTAGTGCTTATGATCCCGAATATACCGTCCTTATCACGGGTCAGCTGCGATCCGGCACCCTGCTGCACTGCACCGGTGGCCATGACTCGAACAGCTCTGATGCTGATCTTTTCACTCGAGTTATCGGCGGGAATGCCTCCCGCTGGTACCTTGCCGCTTGCTGGCGTGAGCGCCGTCAGCGCCGCCAGAGCAGCAATACACAACGACATCGTTATCAAACCGGTAGAACCACGCTTTGACATATATCCTCCTTCTCCCTATAGGGATAAAGAATGTGGGTTAAGTCTAAGGTTGTGCGGGACGGATCGTGGTAACCATTGACACCGCAATCGGTCTGCAGAGACTGAGAAACTAGCGAGGTGCTCAAAAGAGCAGAAAGACAAAGGCGCTTACCCCACACCTCAATGCGAGTGTGAACGCAGGCCAATATCGTAGGTAAATAACCAGCTAACCTGGGTTGAACCTTACTGATTAACTTCGCTGAGCCTAGGGCTCAGTTGCCCCCCTAGGAACATGAAGTCTGGCGGGAAAACGTACTGACTCGTCAGGCGAGCATGTTGATAGTGGATGCTATATATATCTTTGCAAGATTGATGTCAATAGAAAGAATCGGAGAAAGAATGGAGAAATTTGGAGAAATTAATAAAGCCCGCTCAGCTTTACAACTGAGCGGGCTTTATTAATTTCGGCGACTTCCTACTCTCCCACGCAGTCTTCCGCGCAGTACCATCGGCTCCAGGCTTGACGTCCATCTTCTGGATGGGGAAAAGCATGGCAATCGTTCTTGTCAAAACGTCATTCGCGTCGCTACCGCTGTCGCACACGCATCGGAAAGGAGGTTTCCGGATGTGTCAAAGAATTCGGTGTGAGCGTTGCTGGAGAGCGTGTTTGCATCCTCTGAGAGAGTTATTGCCTGAGTGATGCGCTGTGTCTGCGACCATGCGCCGCCGTTGAACAAGAATGCCTCAGATACGGCGGAATAGCTTCGGTGGCCATTGTATTGCCAGATCCCGAAATCGCCGCCGCGTGAGGCGGGTGAAAGGACGGTGCTCGTTCCTGTCAATGTTCCGCCAACTGCAAAAGTTAACATCGCCGGAAACGTTCTTATCTCAGCTCCGGTTTGGCAATTTCGTAGCGTTACCTGAACTCGCCACGTACCTTCAATTTGACCACCACGCGATGCGCTGGCAGCTTCCTGAGCGTGTGATGTCGTCAGCGCCAGGCCAATACACAAAGCAATCGCTGTCATTAAACATGCTGTAAAAGCTTTCATTTTCTTCTCCTCCGAATTGGCTTAGTGTGGTGGAGGTAGAGTTTGAGTCCCTCGCGAAATGCGAGTTCCCTGGTCGTCAAATCAGCTGGACTGCACAGACCAGCTCGCAGAAGTTCTGGAAAGAAGGATTTCAACCCGACCTCGCTGTTGCTGTCGAAATATTCCTTCCAGACCGGTATGAAAATCCTTAGACTGTTCTGAAAGCTTCTGAAGTCGCGGTGTTGTAGTCGGAAGCACAAGGATTTCGAACCACAGATTAAGCAGATTCTGTAGATTTCAGTGATCTATTCGTTCGACAACTGGCAGATCGACACGGCAAGGCGAGTTGTGCTGCAGGGCAGTCAATCCGTACCGCTCACACATCGCATCTTCGACATTCTTGTGTATCTTGTTCAGCATCACGATCGAGTCGTAACAAAAGAAGAGCTGCTACGCTCCATCTGGCCAAATGTTTTTGTAGAAGAGAACAATCTTACGCAGAGCATTTCCACGCTACGACGGATACTCGGTGAGCGCAAAGGCGACAACCGTTTCATCGTCACTGTAGCTGGACATGGTTATCGATTCGCCGCGCCTGTGAGAATCTCGAAGGGAGAAGCCGTGCAGGCGGCTGAAACTGGCACGCACATCGCGGTGCTGCCTTTCAAGCCTCTCGTCGAGAAAGACCGAGATGAGGCATTGGAGCTGGGAATGGCTGATGCTCTGATCATGCGACTCAGCAATAGCGATCAGATGATCGTACGGCCGCTTACGTCTGTCCGACGCTTCACCGGTCTGGATCAGGATGCACAAGGCGCAGGCCGTGAGCTCGCTGTTCAGTCAGTACTGGACGGGAGCATTCAACGGTCGTCACATCGCATTCGTGTTAATGCGCGACTTACCAATGTTGCGAACGGCACATGCTTGTGGACGGGAACGTTTGACGAAGACTTCACGGATGTGTTCACGGTGCAGGATGCGATCTCTGAACGGGTTGCGAGTGCACTCAAATTGAGTTTTAACAGAGACGCATTGAGCACACGATCTACCGAAAATACGCGCGCATACGAACTGTACCTTCAAGGGCGTTACCATTGGAACAGATTAATTCCCACTGAGGTGCACAAGAGCAACGAGTTCTTCAAAAAAGCGATCGAAATTGATCCGTACTACGCACTTGCGTACACAGGCATCGCTGCAGCCCACATCTCGTTTCCGATCTCCAGCGATGTTCCGCCCTCAGATTCTTTCCCGCAAGCCAAAGCGGCAGCGCTGAGAGCCTTAAGCATCGATGAAACCCTGGCTGATGCTCATGCATATCTTGCCTTTGTTAACTTTTGGTTTGATTGGGACTGGGCAGGCGCAGAGAGTGAACTGAAACGTGCGCTTGAGTTGAATCCAAATTCAGCAGAAGCTCATCGGGGTTATGGAATCTTGCTTTCATTGCTCCGACGTTTCGAAGAGGCAGTAGTGCATGGCGAGCGTGCGAGGCAACTCGATCCACTCGCACTAATCACGCGAGCGAATGAAGCAATGTTTTTGTTTTACGCCGGCCACCTCGAACAAGCAGAAGAACGCCTCAAGAGCGCGCTGGAGCTGGAAGCCAATTTTTGGATAGCGTGGCTCGCATTTGGAAAGGTTTACCTGCAGCAAGGAAAACACCTCGCGTCGATTGAAGCGTTGATGAAGGCGCGACAGTTTTGCGGCGGCAGCACACAGCCTCTGGCCATGCTGGGGTTTGTCTATGGGTTGATGAATGATCATTCTCGAGCGGGTATGGTATTGCACGAGTTAGAAAGTCTGGCCAAAAAGCGATATGTGCCGCCTTACAATTTTGCTCTTATCTTTTACGGCTTGGGAGACAACCCGAAAACTTTCGAGTGGTTGGAGCGGGCCTACAAGTCCCGCGATGTGCTGTTGTCGGCCTTTATCAACTCGGAGCCATTCTGGCAGCCGTTCCGGAGCGAGCCGCGCTTTCGCAGTCTACTCAAGCGCATGAACTTCGATTGACCTAATACAAACGAAAAAGCCCGCGGAGCGTGATGCTCTCGCGGGCCTTCTTAATTAATCCCGGCGACTTCCTACTCTCCCACGCAGTTTCCCGCGCAGTACCATCGGCTCCAGCAGGCTTAACTTCCGTGTTCGGGATGGGAACGGGTGTGACCCTGCCGACAAAATCACCGGAAAAGCGACGTGATTTTAGATTTTTGATTGGGTGCATTATTCACATCCAATCAAAACCAATAATCGAAAATCGGCAATCAAAAATCGAAAATCGAATAGCGACTTTGGCAAGCCTTAACCATGCAAGCAGCTTGTTGCTTGAGTAAATTTTATGGTCAAGCCAAGGGACTGATTAGTACTGGTCAACTGAGTACATTACTGTACTTACATTTCCAGCCTATTAACCTTGTGGTCTACAAGGAGTCTCACTGGCAGGAATAATCTTGGGTCTGGCTTCACGCTTAGATGCATTCAGCGTTTATCCATGCTCCACTTAGCTACCGAGCGCTACAGCTGGCGCCATAACTCGTACACTAGAGGTGGATCCATCCCGGTCCTCTCGTACTAAGGACAGATTCCCTCAATCCTGCTCCGCCCACACCAGATAGGGACCGAACTGTCTCGCGACGTTCTAAACCCAGCTCACGTACCGC
>JBKPAC010000242.1:0-13386 GCA_046726175.1 Acidobacteriota bacterium | reverse complement strand
CTTGCCCAAAGCAACAAAGGAACCATCGTTGGAACAGTTACCGACCCCAATTCAGCTCTGGTGAGCGGAGCTAAAGCGACTGCGACCAATTCGGCCACCGGGGAGGTTCGCGAAGCCACGTCTGGAGATGAAGGAACGTTCATCGTGTCAAACCTCGAGCCCGGCAAGTACAAGGTCACGGTCGAGGCTCCTGGATTTCAGACTGTCACGTTTGAGACTGTCACCGTGGAGACAAACGCTCGTGTGCCGCTCGAGGTCAAGTTTTCAACCTTAACTGGCGCCGGCGGTACGGTGACAATCACCGCTGAAGGAACTCCGCTTGTGGAAAGCGAGACCAGCGTCAGGGGAGATCTCATTACCGGCAAACAGGTGACCGACTTGCCTATCCCGCAACGAAACTTCACGCTCCTCGCAACTCTGTCACCTGGTGTCACCCGGCCCGCAGTAGGTGTCCTTGGCGGCGGCGGCAATTTCGAATCAGGCAGTCCCACACCAGCCGGTTCTTCTACAGAATCAACTCGGTTTCGTGAATCGGGAGGTTCAGTTCTGGTTGTAAATGGCGCGCGTCCGACCAACAACAACTTCACACTTGACGGTGTAGACAACAACGAAGGGCAGTTCGGACAAATCGGCATCTATCCGCCACCGGACACGATTAGCGAATTCAAGATCGAGACCAGCGTTCCCGCCGCAGAATCCGGCCGCGCTGGTGGCGCGATTATCGCTACAACTACAAAGTCTGGATCTAACGCAATACACGGCACTGCATATGAAAACTACCAGGGAAGGTTCGCGAGTGCGATCGGCAGTCGTGAGAATCCGAACTCTCTCCCGAACCGAGTTACTCATCAATTCGGAGGTACAGTCGGTGGTCCAGTGTTCCTGCCGCGACCTGGTGAAGGCACTCCACCATGGTACGACGGTCGTAATCGCACCTTCTGGTTCTTTTACTATGAAGGGCAGCGCAACTCTACGCCTTCGACAACCGGCGACTTTGGCTTTGTCAGTGTGCCGACTGCGAGAATGCGCGTTGGCGATTTCAGCGAGTTACTACAGCCAGGGACCAGTCGAAGCTACACTCTCGCAAGCGGCGCCACCGTCGTAGCACCAATCGGAACAGTTTTCTGTGCTAACGGCAGTCCTGCAACCGCCAATGACATCCGTAACTGCGGCCAGACGCTTTCCGCTGCGGGGCTGAACACTTTGCAGGCTTATCCATTCCCAACGATTACCAGTCGAATCTTTGATAACTACCAAACGAGCCGCAAAGAACGCTACAACCGCGATGGCTACGGCTTTAGGTTCGATCACAACATCGGGCACACCGATTCAATCTTCTTCGCGGCCAGCAAGGACAAGAGTGTTCGTGTCCGCGACAATAATTGGCCTTTGGGTAGCTCACCTACTGGCAACGATCTTCCATCCGGGTTCGGCGCCGGCGAAGAATTTGGCAATTCACGTGGCGTTCGGCTCGGCGAGACGCATACGTTTTCACCAACCATCATTAACGATGTTCGCTTCGGTGCGACGCGAGTCGAAATCGGAATTAACAATCCGGGAATTAACGGAGCACTTGGTTTCAATCCAACGGTTTCAGCAAGCCTCGGCCATCGCAACATCAACATCTGCGGTCAGTGCGAAGGCGTCGTGCTCCTGGGAATCGAAGAGCCGAACCAAAGAGGCCGGCAGAACCAGTTGGAGTTCATCGGTGACGGCGGCCCATTCTATTTTCTTTCAAACAACTTCAGCGTTGCTGATACCGTGACAGTGATTCGCGGTAATCACTCGTTCCGCTTCGGCACTGACTGGCGCTTTCGGCAGAACAGCAACTTCGACGGCGGGCGCAACGGCGGCATCAAGGGCAACGTGCAATATGGAACTGGAGTCGGTGGGTTCCTCTCGGGCAACTTCTCAGGTATCGGGATTGGTCCGGACGATTCGGGTTCCGGTATCGCGAATTTCCTCTTCGGCTACGATCCCGCGTTCATCAGCCGCGGAACACCAGGTGGTCCATACTTCCAGTCGAATCGCGAAATTGCTTTCTTCGCGCAAGACGACTGGAAGGTCAACCCGACTCTAACGATGAACATCGGCTTGCGTTACGACATCTTCACCCAGCCAACCGAACGTTTCGATCGTCAGACAAATTACAACCCGACGAATGACACGTTGACCAGGGCCGGTGATAGCGCTCCAAATGGACGTGATCTGGTAAATTCGGACAAGAACAACTTTGGACCACGAATTGGCTTTGCCTGGAGTGGACTAAAGGAAGACCGCACAGTTGTCATCCGCGGCGGCTATGGTTTGTTGTACTCGGTAGATATTCCTGGCATTCCCGGAATTCTTTCAGTCAACCCTCCGGGCGGTGCCAACTATAACTGCAACTTCTCCAATTACGGCACGGCGAATTGCCCACAGCTGCCGCGTCGATTCAATCTCGACACCGGCTATCCATTTCCGCAGGAGAGCATTGCGGCTCAACCAGGGCAAACCTTCGCAGCGCCTGCCGGTACGTCTCTGGTATTCGTCAATCCAGACATTAAGAACGAGATGTTCCACGAGTGGAACGTGACTGCTCAATGGGAATTCCGGCCGAGTTGGTTAGCTGAGGCAGGGTATGTTGCAAGTCGTGGCCGAAATCTATTGGTCGTTCGCAATATAGGTAATGGAAACGGACCATTCCCTGGCTCTCGGCAGGTAACAACTCGCAGCACTGTTCAGGCAATCGAGTACACCGGCAAGTCATGGTACGACGCGTTGCAGACCAAGCTGGAGAAGCGTTACAGCAAAGGCCTGTCGATTATCTCGACGTATGTTTGGTCCCACGCGATTGATAACTCACCAGGGAACTTCTGCATCGGCGGTACTGGTCCAACTACCTGCGGGTTCTCGAATCCACTTATTCCGGATCTCGATAAAGCTTCGGCCGACTTCGATGTCAGACACCGCTTTACGATTGCGAGCGTCTGGGATCTTCCCTTCGGTCGCGGTCGCCGTTATGGCAGTAACATCAGTCCCGGACTTGATGCAGTGATTGGTGGTTGGCAGTTCAACAACAACATCACAATTCAGAGCGGTCCGCCATTCTCGATCTTCAAGGATGGAACTCGAGCGGACATCATTACCGGTACGTGCACGACCGGTACCGCAAAGACGTTTGCCGGTCAAACATTTTGCCCGGCACGGACGCCTGTCTTCGCGAACGATCCAAATGGTCCGAAGTATGGACTGAGTGGCCGGAATATTTTCCGTGGTGATCGGCAAGAGTTCTGGGATGCCTCTCTATTCAAGAACATCAAAGTGCCGGTGGTTAGCGAAGACTTCACCGTGCAACTCCGCATACAGGCTTACAACCTGCTGAACCATCGAAATGGTTTCCGGCCCGAGAATAATCTGAGCAGCTCGAATTTTGGACTTGACACGTTCGAGCAACGTCGCCGACAGATGGAGTTCGCAGTCAAGCTGTTGTGGTAGCTCATTCAGCCTACTGCTAAGCAGATGGGTGGCGGGCGTCATTGGTTGATGCTCGCCACTTTGGCTATTATTCGGTTCGTTTTGGGAATTTTGTTGTGAGCACCAGGGCACAGAAGTCTGCTATCCGAGCCTCGAGTAAGATCGCTCTGTTCATTGTTGCGGGCTGGCTGGCGATTCAACCCCATTCAGCTGGCGCACAAACAACTCCCATCCCCTCTGTCCGAGTCACCCAGACAATCGCACAGGTTCGAGCTGCGGCTCCCGGCGATGTAGCGTTACAGCAAGCGGTGACACTCGGCCTGGCTGTAGCTGCAGAGGGTCGCTTCGCCGAAGCATCAGAGCTCTTCGCCGCAGTTCTGCAAAAAACTCCCCGCGACGGACTCGCGCTTTACGGAGCCGCACTTGCCGCGTTCAATCTCAATCGGTTGAACGATGCTGAATCTCTTGCGGGCTCGGCGGTTGAAGTTCTGCTTCCCGCTGGAACGAACGCGTCACTCATGTCGCCAATGCAGCGGCAACGCGCTGCTGATGCACTCGTTCTTTCAGCGGTTGTCATTGCCGTTAAGGGCGACGACAAACGCTCGCTCACGCTGGCGCAACAGGCGGTGAGCCTCGCTCCGGATCACTTCGATGCTCAATTCACTTTGGGCCGAGCGTTCTTCAGTAGCGGTGATTACGCGAACGCGGTGAAGGCGTTTCGTGTTGCTACAAGGCTGAAGGCAAACGACGCCCGAGCACTCTTCTTCCTCGGCACCGCTCTTGAACGTGCGGGAGAAATCGAAGGAGCCCTCGCTGTCTATCGCGAGTTGATCGCGAAGCAACCGAACGCTGCTGAGGGTCACCTCGGCTACGGGATTCTTCTCGTCAAGCAAAGTGGCGACCGCGCAACGGAAGGAATCAAAGAGTTGACGCGTGCGATCAGCATCAATCCAGATTTGTACGAGGCTCGGGTTACGCTTGGTCGCACATTGTTATCAAAAGGACAGGTCTCCGAATCACTTGAACATCTGATTCGCGCTTCCGAATTAGCGCCGGGAAACCCTGAGCCTCACTATCAGCTCTCGATTGCGTATCGACGGCTTGGACGCAAAGATGACGCAGCGCGCGAAGCAGCAATCGTTCAGCAGATTCACGAATCGAGGCGAACGTCGAAAGCGCCAACGAACAACCAGATGGAATAGGACAGGGTGAAGCTAACGCCTTCTCAATCGCGGATTTGTTGTCACGCCACTGCGGTGCTAATTCTCGTGTGCCTATGTTGCCCGTCGAATCTTGCTGCACGGCTGCAGCGTTCACAGCGAAGCGCAAAAACGAATACTGGCAGCGTCGATGCTTCGCAACAGCGCGAAGCTGCATTGCTCTTACAGGCAGGAAAACTCGAAGAGGCAGAAACTTTGGCACGAGCTGCTGTGGCATCTCAGCCTCGAAATTCCGATGCACGCGCGCTGCTGGGAGTAATACTTGATCAGCGCGGCCGAGTGGCTGAGGCCGAACGCGAATATCGCGAGGCGTTGCGAATCAATCCCAGGTCCGCGGGAGCGCTGACGAACCTGGGCGTTCTACTCGCGCGCACTAACCGTTCTCAGGAAGCTATTCATGCCTTCACGGAAGCGCTTGCAATTTCTCCTGATCACATCTCAGCACTCTCGAATCTCGGTGCGTTGTATCTGCAAGTGAAAGATTATGCTCGGGCTATTCCTCCACTCGAGCGAGCTACGCGCGCGGCAGAAAAATCTGGTGGAAATCAATCGTCTCAGTTGGGTCTACTGCTGGGACTTGCTGATGCGTACGTTCATTCAGGTCGAGATCGAGATGCCGCACGAATTGTAAAGCAGATCGAATCAGCAGCCGGAGACAATCCCAGTGCTCTGTTCACACTCGGTTTGAGTCAAGCTGATGCTGGTGACTATGCAACCGCGGTACGTTTGTTTGAACGCACGGATAAGTTGCGACCTAACACATATGAGGTTGTCTACAATCTCGGCGTCGCGTTGTTCAACCTCGATCGGCTTGATGAATCGCGAACTGCACTGCAAAACGCTGCGACGTTGCGTCCCGACGAAGCCGACCCGTTTTATCGGCTGGGACTGATTGCGTCTGCACGAGGAGAAAGCGAAAACGCAATCGGCCTGTGGCAACGCGCACTGGCTCTTCGCGCTATCTATCCTGACGCGCTGTTCATGATTGCTGAAGAGCTTTTTAAGAACCGCAGAATCGATCGTGCAATTCCTTTCTACGAGCAAGCTATTCAACAAGACGAGTCAAAGGCGATCTACCAAATGAGGCTCGGGGTGGCCCACTTCCGTAGCCGCCGGTACAACGCAGCGCGCGAAGTATTCGAAAGCGGCATTAAGAAGTTCCCGAACTCCGCGACGCTCCACTTTCTTGCAGGTTATGCCTCTCGTGCAGAAGGTCTCTACGATCAGGCCCTTCGTCATTTCGAGAAAGCTCAGCAGCTTGATCCAAACAACGTCGATGCGCTCGCGAACATTGGTTACATCTACCTGGAACGTGGGCAGAACGAAACGGCAGAAAAGCTGTTGCGGCGAGCAGTCGAACTCGACCCGCGACAGTTTCCTGCTCGATACGATCTTGGTCGCTTGCTTGTGCGATTGAGGAGATATGAAGAGGCTGTGACGATACTCGAAGCCGCCGCGGCAATCGGAAAGAACGATCCGGGGGTTCACTATCAATTATTTACTGCGTACTCGAGACTGAAACGTAAAGCCGAGGCTGATCGCGAGTTGGAAACTTTCAAGCGACTCGAAGAGGCAAGAAAGAATGGCGAGTCGTCAATGGGTGACAGCGCCACTGTCAATCCTGCTGAGCCTTCGTCAATAAGGTCGCCTTCTGCGACAGGAGCCGTCAAGAAACCATGACCCTTTCACCGGGAGCGCGGGTGTCTCGCCCGCCTGTCGCGTCGACATTCGGCCTGGCAGCGGGCGAGACGCCCGCGCTCCCAGTCACTGCATGGTTCAAAGCGACGATCGCGCTGCTTTTCTTGATTTGCAAAGCTCAGGCCATTCCAGCTGATCCACCTTCAGTAACTAAGGTCGAGCCACCATCGTGGTGGGCCTCTCACACAATCAATCCTGTCAGACTACTCGTAACTGGAAAGAATCTTCAGGGTGCGCGCGTGCTGTCTCAGAATCGAGAGATCAGGCCTTCGCAAGTTTCAGTTAATCCCGCGGGCACTTATCTCTTTGTAAGTGTCGCGATCAGTCCCAGAGCGAGGGTAGGACTTCATTCTCTTGTCGTACAAACTGCGTCAGGAAAGACAACCATTCCATTTACGATTCAGGCACCACTCGACTCAAGAACCAATTTCCAGGGCATTAGTGTCGACGATGTGATCTATCTGATCATGGTGGATCGTTTCGCAAACGGCGACCTGACGAATGATGCACCTGCCGATGCGCCTGCAGCTGCGAACGATCGAAAGAACATGCGTTCGTATCACGGGGGTGACCTGCGAGGGATCATCAATCACCTGCAGTATTTCAAAGACCTTGGCGTGACGGCGCTGTGGCTAACTCCGTGGTATGACAATTGGAATGGACTAAACGAATGCGACAAACCGTGGTGCCCAAACACTTACTATCACGGCTATCACGCAATCGATTATTACAAGGTAGAAGATCGATTTGGCGACCTGGCCACACTTCGTGAGCTGGTCCAAAGAGCTCACTCGATGGGGTTGAAGATTATTCAAGATCAGGTGGCGAATCACATTGGCTCCCATCATCCCTGGGTCAGAGACATGCCACGCAGTGACTGGCTGCACGGCACGCTCTCGCACCACGAGCTAAATAAATTTCAAAACAGTGTGTTGTTGTCGCCGCACGGCAATATGAAGGAGGTGCGGAATACGATCGACGGCTGGTTCAGCGACGACCTGCCAGACATGAATCAGGAACAGCCGGAAGTAACGCAGTATCAGATTCAAAACTCTCTTTGGTGGTGCGGGACAGTAGGAATCGACGGAATTCGTCAGGATACGATTCAGTACATGCCTCGAACCTTCATTCGAAATCTTTCGGATGCGCTTCATCGTCAGTACCGCAAGATGTGGATGGTAGGCGAAGTGTTCGAGCTCGATGCTGCTCAGACTTCATTTTTCATCGGTGGGCGCAAGGGTTGGGATGGGATCGACACGCAGCTCGACTCTGTTTTTGATTTTCCAGTGTGGAACGTCTCGCGAATGGTTTTTACCGAAAAGCTTCCTGTGCGCGCGTTGCGCGATCAGTTGAAGTACGACGCGCTCTACCCGGAACCGTCGAAAGTCACGGTGATGGCAAATAACCATGATACGCCGCGTTTCATGTCGCTTGCCGGCGCTACGCTCGAGGGCGCGATGATGCATGTCGCGTTCGCACTGACTATTCGTGGAACACCACAGCTCTATTACGGCGAGGAGATCGTGATGGAAGGAGGAGAAGATCCGAACAACAGAAGGGATTTTCCGGGCGGGTTTCCTAATGATCAGCGCAGCGCGTTCGAGGCATCGGGACGAACCGCGACAGAGCAGCAGATGTACGAGTGGACGCGAAGCTGGATTAAACTGCGTCGAGAACATCCAGCGTTAAGAGGTGGCAACCTGGTCGATCTGTTCTATGACCAGGAGTCATATGTATTCTCGCGGCAGGACAGAGCTGAAACCGTGATAATCGCGATCAATCGATCTCCGCACGAGAAGAAGGTCGTGATACCGGCGAGTTCGATCAACTTAAAAGACGGAAGTGAGCTTCGCGGTCTACAAGGAGCCGTGACTTCGAGTCGAGTTGCTAACGGTCAAGCAACGCTGACCCTGCCCGCGCGGACCGTAGTTGCATTTACTAATCAGTAGTCAGTCGCAGTCGGCAGGAGGCAGTTTGCTGTTGGCAGTGTTCGTGTCATTCCGTGGATCCGGCTTTTGCGACCTGACGAACAACCATCCACGAATTAACACGAAACGAAGGATCGAGATTACATGAACACTGCCACCTGCCGACTGCGACTGACCACTGACTACTGACAACTGACCAAACAACTGACCAAACACAACCCCATGACGTTTCCACGATCCAGCGGCATTCTCCTTCACCCAACTTCTTTGCCAGGACCTTTCGGCATCGGCGATCTTGGTCCGGAAGCATATGCGTTTGCAGATTTCCTTTCCGCCAGTGGACAAGGTATCTGGCAGATGCTTCCGCTCGGTCCAACAGGCTACGGAGACTCGCCTTATGCATGCTACTCGGCCTTTGCGGGAAACACACTGCTGATCAGTCCGGAACAACTCGTTGATGAGGGACTGTTAAGCAAGAACGATCTACCAGAAGCGCGGATCGAATCGACAGATCGCGTCGACTTTCAACGCGTTCATCAGCTTAAGGAGTCTCTCCTTTCCAAAGCGTACGAGTCTTATCAGCGTACTACTGACACAGGGCTACGTAGCTCCTTCGAAACATTTTCACAGGAGTACGCGTCGTGGCTTGATGACTACGCTCTTTTCCGTGCGCTGAAAGATGCTCATGGCGGTGTTGCGTGGAACGAGTGGGAGCCGGAGCTCGCTCGCCGCGAACCCTTGGCGCTGGTGCGTGTGCGCGAACGCTTGCGTAAAGAGATCGAGGCTCAGAAGTATTACCAGTTTCTGTTCTTCCGCCAATGGTTCTCGCTCAAAACATACTGCAACGAGCGGGGCATCAAACTGATCGGCGATATTCCCATCTTCGTGGCCCACGATTCAGCCGACGTATGGACCAACCCTGAACAGTTCAAGCTGGACCAGAACGGGGTGCCGAAAGTTGTGGCCGGAGTGCCTCCCGATTATTTCAGCGCGACAGGCCAGCTTTGGGGCAATCCGCTTTACGACTGGGACCGCATGGTGGCTGATCGGTTCAACTGGTGGCTTGCGCGCGTGCGCGCGACACTCCAGCTCTTTGACATCGTGAGGATCGATCATTTCCGCGGGTTCGCGGCAAGCTGGGAAATACCAGGAGGCGACAAAACGGCTGAGCGCGGCCGTTGGGTGGAAGCGCCCGGCCGGGAGTTATTCGCGACGATCAGAGAAGTGCTGGGAGAACTGCCGATCATTGCTGAAGATCTCGGAGTTATAACCCCGGATGTCGAGAAGCTACGTGACGATTTTGGGTTTCCAGGAATGCGTATCCTGCAGTTTGCTTTTAGCAGCGATACAAAGAACATCGATCTGCCGCACAACTATCAAAAGAACGTAGTGGTCTACACCGGAACGCACGATAACGACACGACGGTCGGCTGGTTTCGCAGCGTTCCTGGCGAAGGATCCACGCGAACGGCGAAGCAGATCGGACGTGAGCGCGAGTTCTGTATGAAGTATTTGAATACCACCGGTAAGGAAATCCATTGGGACTTTATTCGTGCGGTCTGGGCGTCCGTAGCGAACACTGCGATCGTTCCTCTGCAGGATCTTTTAGGACTGGGAACCGAAGCGCGAATGAATCTGCCTAACAGCACTGAGGGGAATTGGGCGTGGCGATTCAAGCCAACCGCGCTTACAAACGAGCTTCGTGATCGGCTAAAGGAGTTGACGGAGCTTTATGGGAGGTCGAGTTTGTCAGTAGTGAGTAGTCAGTAGGCAGGCGGCAGGTGCAGTCGGCAGATTTCGTGTGATTTCGTATCTTCTGTTTTGGTGCAAATTTGTGGGTCATTGCCGGCTGGCGCAGCAAACACAATCCACGAAATAACACGAACTACTGACCACTGACTACTGGCCATCCAACACATGTCAAGCTTCTCTCTAATCCTGCTTCTTTTCTGCGCGGGTACGTGCGCAGCTCAGAGTCCCACGGTCACAAGCACAGATCCCCCGAGTTGGTGGACCAGGAGCACGAACAATCCTGTTCGGTTGCTGATTCGCGGCACTAATTTGAACGGTGCTCAGGTTCAAATAGCCGGCCAGGGATTGCGAGTAGTCGGGAATCCAAAATCGAATGACCGCGGCACCTATCTATTTGTCGATGTTGCGATCGCTCCAACCGCTCGAGCCGGTGAACGATCTCTTACGATCAAAACTGCAAACGGAGTGACGAGTGCACGTTTCGAGGTTCTTCCGCCTCTGAACCGTATGGGCCGGTTCCAAGGGTTCTCAACGTCGGACATCCTGTACTTGATCATGATCGATCGCTTCAGTGATGGCGATCCCGATAACAACGACCCTCCACGCTCGGGAGGTATCTACGATCGTCGGAACAAGTTCGCTTACCACGGTGGTGACCTTCAGGGAATCATCGATCGACTTCCTTACCTGAAAGACTTCGGTGTCACGGCCCTTTGGCTGACGCCCTGGTATGACAACTACGATCATTTCAATTCGATTGAATTGAAGGAAGGGAAGCCGAGCACGGGATTCCACGGCTACAACCCCCAAGACTTTTATGCTGTTGAAGAGCACTTCGGTACCTTGGCAAAGCTGCGTGAACTAGTCGATGCTGCTCACAGAATTGGAATCAAAATAATTCAGGATGAAGTCGTCAATCACACTGGTCCTTATCATCCATGGGTCGACGATCCCCCGACTCCCACCTGGTTCAATGGAACCAAATCAAATCATCTGAACAATGTATTTCAAACATGGGTGTTGCACGATCCTCATCCAGTCGAGCTCCTTAAACGCGAAACCATGGAAGGTTGGTTTCTAAACTTCCTTCCCGACTTGAATCAGACGGATTCGGAAGCTGCACGTTACTTGATTCAGAACACGCTTTGGTGGATTGGCGTCACCGGCCTGGACGGTATTCGCATGGATACCTGGCAGTATGTTCCGAACAGTTTCTGGCGAAAGTGGACCACGGCGGTGAAACGCGAGTTCCCAAGGTTCACTGTTGTAGGTGAAGTTAAAGATGGCGACGCAGTGCACGTGTCATGGTTTCAGGGTGGAGTCGCTCGTGACGGCGCCGACTCAGGACTGGATACGTTGCTGGATTTCCCGCTTTTCTATCCGATTCGACATGCGTTCGCTGAAGCGAAGAATCTCGACGAGGTCCCTAAGCTGCTTTCCAAAGATTTCCTCTATACGAATCCGAACACTCTGGTGACGCTACTCGGCGGGCATGACGACGGTCGCTTCATGAGTGAAAAAGGCGCGACGATTGCCGGATTGAAACTGGCGAACGCGTTCGTGTTGACGACGCGTGGCGTTCCACAGCTGTATTACGGCGACGAGATAGCGATGACCGGTGCGGATGAGCCTACGACGCGAGGTGACTTTCCCGGTGGTTTTCCAGGCGATCGACGAAATGCATTTACGGCAGGAGGGCGGACACGAGAAGAGAACGAGCTTTGGGATTACGTGAAGAAACTAAATAACCTGCACACGTCGCTTGAACCACTCAAGGTGGGCACTTTGGTCAATCTCCATGTATCCGAACAGCAATACGCGTACGCGCGAACTACGAACGCCGGCAGCGTTGTAATCGCGCTGAATAACGCTTCTACCCCCGCTCAAATGCAGTTTGATGTGACGCGTGCGGGTGTTGGCAATGGTGCGTTGCTATCTGATCGGCTCGGAACTGGCACAGACGTTCCAGTGGCGAATGGAAAGATTGCAGTGAACTTACCCGCAAGGTCAGCGTCGATTTACGTTCCTAGATGAAGACGAAACCATTTTCAAAGCAGATTGCGATCGTGACAGGAGGTGGCACCGGCATAGGTCGCTCGTTTACTCACGCTCTTGCCGCAGCCGGAGTGACAGTTGTCATCGCTTCGCGTCGCGAAGACGTGCTGTTGAATACAGCTGCGGAGATCAACTCTGAACATAAGGATCGGGTTTTTCCATACGCGTGCGATGTACTTGAGGAGGAGCAGGTTCAAGGGCTGGTCGAATATGTGTTCAGGAGATGGAAGAGCATCGATATCCTAATTAACAACGCCGGGCTCGCGGTACCGGAAACAGTTGAAGCAATCACCGAGACCGCATGGAATACAGTGTTGGACACTAACCTGCGCAGTGTCATGCGGCTGGTGCGAAATGTGTTGCCACACATGATCCATGATGATTTTGGTGACATAGTGAATGTTTCATCTCAGGCCGGCAAACACGGGTACGCTGATGTTCCATCTTACTGTGCGTCGAAGTTTGGATTGCTTGGTTACGCTGAGGCGCTTCGCGATCACGTGCGAAAGATTCGAGCGAACATTCGCATATTCAATTTCTGTCCCGGTCTGGTTGATGTGACCAATACCGGTGAAGACCAGTCTCCTCGCGAGGGCTTCATTCACGTAGCGAACATGGCAAAGACACTGATGTATGCGTTGTCGCTCGACAGAGACGTCGTTTTGGAAGATATCAATATTTACGCAAAGTGATGGGCTGGTGATTTGGAGGGTACGTATATGAACAAGCCGCGCTTGAGCTTCTGGCAGATCTGGAACATGAGTTTCGGGTTTATGGGAATTCAATTCGGCTGGGGTTTGCAGCTTGCGAATATGAGCGGCATCTATACGTACCTCGGTGCCAAGCCTGAACAGGTGCCGATCCTGTGGTTAGCTGGCCCGGTCACCGGGCTGATAGTGCAACCAATTGTCGGCTCAATGAGTGATCGTACGTGGAATCGCCTTGGTCGCCGGCGCCCCTATTTTCTGACGGGAGCAATTCTCGCCAGCATAGCACTCTTCTTCATGCCTGATTCGTCTGCACTCTGGATGGCAGCGGGTCTCCTTTGGATTCTCGACGCGAGCATCAACGTCAGCATGGAACCATTCCGAGCGTTTGTCGCAGACAAGCTCAATATTGATCAGCGCACGGCCGGCTTTGTCATGCAGAGTTTTTTCATTGGAATAGGACAGTCGCTCGCGAATCTCTTGCCCTTTCTATTCAGACGCATGGGCGTTGATGAGCCTGCCGTCTCCGCCGCGCAAGCTTCTGTTAGCGCCATTCCTACAAGCGTGAAT
>JBKPAC010000241.1:0-24704 GCA_046726175.1 Acidobacteriota bacterium | reverse complement strand
ATACCTTTGAGTTTGCGCCATTTACCTCTTCCATAGGCCTTTGCAAACGAGCGATCTCGCGAATGCGCTTACCGACAGCAATCGTTTTCACATCCGTGATTTCACTTATAATCTCAAAGTCGTACCGCATCGTGAGGAATCAGCATCAGAAAAACCGTGAGGAGCTGCGCCAGGGCGCGCAACATCAAATCGGGAATGAATATAGCAGATATGACTTCTGCGGATGAGTATCGAATTCCTCACTGAAGGGACAATTCATGTCGAACGCTCTGACGCGACTGAGCTGCTGGATATCAAACGTGGCGCCTGGCCGCTTGATAAAGTCAAAGGAGAAGCCGAACGCCTGTTCCAGTTGGCCCAGGAAGCCTATGTACGATCGACTTTACCTCCCGAACCCGATCGCGATCGTGCCGAGCGTCTATGCGTGGAAATCATCTCGGAGTATCACGGACTTATTCCGAGTACTTGATCACCTGCGCTTCATCCGTCCTCTTTCACTGGCGAGACGAGAAAGTTTCTTCCACCTTTTCTTTTCAACGATACTCGCTCTCACATCCTGTTTGCGAACGAGGTAATTGAGTTCCTTTTGCAACTTCTCGTAACTTAGATATCTCTCCCTGTCGATCGAGCCCGATTCCAACGCGTCGCGCACGGCGCATCGAGGCTCAAACTGATGACAGCAATCTGCGAAGTAGCAAAGTCTGGCCACCGCTTCGATATCTTCGAACGTAGTATGTAACCCACCGCCACCGTCCCAGAGCTGCAACTCGCGCATACCGGGAGTATCAAGGACTAGTCCGCCCTGCGGCAAAACGATCAGCTCTCGATGTGTCGTCGTATGACGTCCTCGATCGTCATGCTGACGGACCTCCTGCACTGGCAAGGCCTCGCGACCAAGCAGATGGTTGATGAGAGACGATTTTCCAACGCCAGATGAACCTAGCAGCGCGACCGTCTTCCCCGGTTTGAAGTAAGGTCGCAATTCATCCAAACCGTCGGACCGCACGACTGTTACCGCGTGAGCAGCGACGACACCGGCAACATTCTGTGTTTCTCTTAGTTGGTCTTCAATCTCATCACAGAGATCTGACTTGCTTAGAACAATGACTGGATTTGCCCCGCTTTCCCACGCGACAGTCAAGTAGCGTTCGATACGACGCAAGTTGAAATCCTGATTCAGCGACGTGACCAGAAAGACTGTGTCGATGTTGGCTCCTACGACCTGCTCTTCGGTGCGCGATCCTGCCGCTTTGCGCACGAACTTACTCTTTCGCGGCAAAACTGCATGAATAGTCGCATTGTTAGCTTCAGGTCTTGATCGGATGACGACCCAATCGCCCACTGCTGGAAAGTCCGCCCGGCTTATTGCTTCATGCCTGAGCTTGCCGGCAACTTGAGCCAGCAGTTCACCGTGCTTTGTATAAACTCTGTAGAACTGTTTGGATTCAACTGCGACACGCCCAACGTCGTAGCTGTCGGACCTGTAGGATTGGAAATGGAATTCAAAGAAATCGTCCCAACCAAAATCGGTTAGGCCGTAAACACTTGGGGTCATGACTGTTCTCTCCAAATAATTCTGAACCTGCTCGGCACGAATCGTCCGAGATGGGTTTTATTGTTTTAAGGGATTTGAGAGGGATTGAGCTGCCGAACGTGCAGATAGACCAACTGCGTAAGAACCAGTCGGATCTAAATCGCGAAATAGGAGCAGCTCGTTTTAGAGAACAATCATAGGCGCTTGGATCAGGCGATGGTTATTGAATCTTCGCCCGATCAAACTGAACGAATCCTAAAGGCTCGAGGCCCAAAAGGCAACCTGCATAGGACTCTTCATGTGACTAACGTTGTCAATCCTTGCTGATTTGAGTAGCATCGCGTGACATGACTGCCATTTCCGAAACAATGACTGGCGAACAAATCGTCGAACTGTGCAGGCGCCACACAATCTTTGAATGGTCCGCTCAGGCTGCCGTTGATCCAATTCCAATGGCGCGAGCGAAAGGTATCTACTTCTGGACGCCAGAAGGTAAACGCTTCATCGACTTCAATAGCCAGCTGATGTGCGTCAACATCGGCCACGGTGATGAGCGAGTCATTCGCGCGGTTCAGCAGCAGGCTCAAGTGCTGCCTTATGCCAATCCCTTCATGGCGACAGAGGTCCGCGCACGTCTGGGCGCCAAGCTCGCTGAGCTGACGCCGGGCGACATCGATACTTTCTTCTTCACCAACGGTGGCGCTGAATCAAATGAGAATGCAATTCGCATCGCTCGCCTGTTCACCGGCCGTCATAAGATCGGTGCGAGGTACAGGTCATACCATGGCGGAACTGCAGGCGCGCTAACTCTCACCGGAGATCCTCGGCGCTGGGGTGCTGAGCCCGGAATACCTAGCGTCTTTCGCATTCCGGACTTCTACCACGGCATCCAACGAGGCTGGGAAACAACCGAGGAAGTGCTGGCTAGCACGGAAGAGATTCTCGAGCTTGAAGGCGCAAAGACAGTTGCTGCAATTATCGTCGAACCTGTTGTCGGAACTAACGGGATCTTGATTCCGCCCGACGGCTACATGCAGGGTCTGCGAAAACTGTGCGATAAGAACGGGATCCTACTCATAGCGGATGAGGTAATGACGGGATTCGGAAGAACCGGTGAATGGTTCGCTGTAAATCACTGGAACGTTGTTCCGGACCTGATGTCGATGGCCAAGGGACTAACAAGCGCTTACGTTCAGCTCGGTGCTGTCGGTATGCGACGGGCGATTGCGGAACATTTTCAGAGCAATCTCTTCTACGGCGGTCTCACTTACAACAGCCATCCACTCGCGTGCGCAGCGGCGCTCGCGACGATCGCGGTTTACGAAGAAGATCGTCTAATTGAAAACACCAGGAAGATAGGCGCGGTTATGCGCGGACTACTTGAAGATCTGCAAAGCCGGCATCCATCGGTAGGAGCCACACGCAATATCGGACTTTTCGGAATTGTTGAGTTGATTAGGAACCGCGAGACTCTCGAGCCGATGGCTCCATTCAACGGAACGTCACCCGAGACACAGGCGCTCGGAAAGTTCTTCCGGCAGGAAGGGCTGTACACACTTGTCCGTTGGAATTCCTTCTACACAAACCCGCCGCTGTGCATTACCGAAGCGGAGTTGCGCGAGGCATTCGCGATCATCGACAGAGGATTGGAGATAACCGATCGCGCCGTTTCGTAAACGAGCTCAGTGAATCATCGGATCAGAAAACGATTCATCGCAGCCCATGCTGAGGGCCAAAGCGCGAATCGCTGTGCGGGCTTGATGCTGTTGCTCCGAATCGAGAAGGGACCAGGCGAGAAGTATCGGACATTCCGCGTCGTGCGTCAGACTCATGCGACACACTGGACACGCGGCCGGCGACAGCTCCAGTACGACATAGAGCTTCGCCAAAGTCATGACAATCAATTCCGCGCGCTCTCTATGCTCCTCAGACTCGAACATAACAGTTAACGTGAGTAGGGGCTCGAGTTTGATTATCTGCACAATTATCTCAATATTGAAGCGTGTTCTCCCACTTCACACGCTTCAGGAGTGCAAAATCAGAAAGCATCTTGCCTGCGCCGAGCACAACGGACGTGAGTGGTTCTTCAGCGACAAATACAGGTAAGCCTGTCTCCGCGGTGAGCCTAACGTCCAGGTTCTTTAATAACGCACCGCCTCCGGTGAGCACTATTCCTCGATCGATCATATCCGCCGAAAGCTCTGGTGGGGTCCGCTCGAGCGCTACGCGCACTGCATTCACGATTGAGCTCACAGAATGATCAAGTGCCTCGCGCACCTCTCCGTCACGAATGATAATAGTCCTGGGAACTCCTTCGATCAGATTGCGTCCTCGAACCTCCATCGAGAGCCCTTCCTCGAATGCGCAGGCGCTACCTAGCTGAATTTTCACTTCTTCGGCGGTTCGCTCGCCGATCAGCAAGTTGTACTTGCGCTTTATGAATTCAGCGATTGCATCGTCCATCGCGTTACCCGCAACGCGCACGGCTCGGGAATAAACGATTCCACCCAAGCTTATAACAGCAATATCGGTCGTGCCACCACCAATGTCCACTACGACGCTTCCCTGGGGTTCAGTAATGGGAAGTCCTGCGCCAATTGCCGCAGCCATCGCTTCCTCTACCAGGTAGACCTCCGATGCTTTTGCTCGATAGGCAGAATCCTCCACGGCTCGACGCTCGACCTGCGTAATCTCACTGGGAATACCGATTACGACTCGTGGGCTGACCCAGCTGCGGCCGTTATGCGCCTTACGGATAAAGTGCTGGAGCATCTTTTCGGTGACCTCGAAATTCGCGATCACGCCATCCCGCATGGGGCGGATCGCGACGATGTTTCCGGGAGTTCGGCCAAGCATTTCTTTAGCTTCTTTGCCGACCGCCTCTACGGCGTTGGTTACCTTATTTATTGCGACAATTGAGGGTTCGCTGACCACAACACCGCGTCCTCGGGCATAGACAAGTGTGTTCGCCGTGCCGAGGTCGATGGCTAAATCGCTGGAAAGAAGTCCGGAAATGAGAGGAAAAGACATGCAGCACCTCAGTTTTTTGAAATGTGATTGGACGTGATCTTTTCTGGTGAAAGAGATCAGGCGGGGTCGCGTCTTTGACCATAAAACAACAAAGACAAACAGTATTTAAATGATTGTAGTACAAGGTGTCAAGCGGAAATTTTGGAACGATTTCACTCCGACGAGTAAGCGCGACGGTTTGGTCAGCGCCTAAAGTGTTCACCATTTGTCCGAACAGGTGTTCACCATGTGACCGAACAGGTGTTCACCATGTCCCCGACCGTGTGTTTCTGAGTGCGGTAATTAATTAGCGAATGTGCTAAATATCAACTTGACAATGCTTAGCCTGTAGGCTAAATATATGCGCGAGGGAGAATCTCACGAGATCAAGTCGACGCCAGCAAAGCGAACAACGCTAGAGTCCGCGAGAGCTAAGAGACCCAAGTCAAAAGGGGTGACTCGCGAGTCGAAAGCGCGCATGGATGCCTATGAGGCAATCTTTACTGCGCTTGCTCATCCGGCCCGTCGCCGGATCATGCTGACACTAAATTTCGAGGGTGGTTCAATGACGGCAGGTGAGATTGCCGAGATCTTCGAGCACGCATGGCCTACAACAACCAGACATATACAAGTGCTCGAGTCGGCTGGACTCATACGTCATGAACAACAGGGACGTGTTCGCGTTTACCACATCAATCGACAGCGACTGGAGCTGGTGCAGGATTGGTTGGCATGGTTTTCGAAAGATCCGCATTAATAAAATGCTACGGAGGGTACATGGCAAATAAGCGAAAGCAATCGACCACGAAGACTACTAAAAGCAAAAAAACCGCTGCCTCGAAAAGACGTTCAGAGACAGACGTACCTAATCTGTTTCGACTTAATGTCGAAGTAGGAGATCTCGATCAGGCTGCGGAGTTCTACAGCAAGTTATTTGGAATGGAGGGAAGAAAGCAGGCAGGATCAAGATGCTACTTCACGTGTGGTGCTGTAACTTTGCAGGTTGTGGATGTTTCATCTGTAAGCAAGCCTCATCCGGCAGCGAAGGCTTTGTATTTCACTGTAAACGATCTTGATGCTGTTTTTGCGCGGGCCAAAGCGCTTGGTTGTTTGTCAAATGAAACGGTCCATGGTGTTTCAGGCGGCGAGATCAGCGTACGTCCGTGGGGAGAACGTTCTTTCTATGCGCAGGACAAATGGAAGAACCCGCTCTGCTTTGTTGAGGCTGGAACGATATACCCGGGCTAAGCCGCTGGCTCTCAGCCAAACTTCGTTTTCAGACGAGCGGCGTAACGGCGACTCATAATCAGCGGCTCTTTGACCTTCTGAAGATGTATGCGGTACGACCGGTTGAACCAGGTCTCAACCTTTTCCACATAATCAAGGTTGATGATGCTCGAACGATGAATACGAGTGAAATGTTTTTCCGGCAAACGCTCTTCCCACTCTTTCAATGGTTTCAACACGAGCGATTTAGGCCCATCCCTGGTGACAACTTCTGAATAATCTCCCGCGGCTGAAATGAAAACGATATCACTGACTTTTACAAAGTGTGACCGCTCGTTTACTTCGATGAATAAACGGTCTTCATATTCCAGGCGGCGCTGCGTTTGCGAGGTCGCAGGCTCACCGGAGGAAAGCCGATCGATTGCCTGGGTGAGCCGCTCCGGGTTTATCGGCTTCAGAAGGTAATCGAGCGCATTAACTTCGAAAGCTCGAATAGCGTGAGCGTCAAATGCCGTCACAAAAATTACTTTAAAACTCGGCGCCGTCTGTTCGAGTAGGGTAAAGCCAGACCCACCGGGCATCTGGATGTCAAGAAACACGACGTCCGGTTCGCTCTGCTGAATGAGCTCCAACGCCTGCTGCACATTTTCTGCTTCACCAATTACTTCGATATTCTGATGCTCGGCCAGCATCGACCGTAACTCTTTGCGAGCCAGCCGCTCGTCATCAACCAGGAGCGCTGTGAATCGTTCAGTCATCTGTTCTGATCGCGATCGTGGCGCGAGTCCAGCCAGCTTCTTCTCGTAAGGTAAAACGGCTCCTGTCAGGATAGAGTTTTGCTAACCGTTCGCGAACATTAGTCAGGCCGATTCCAGTCCCGTTGTCCGTTGGTGCTGTCTGTCTAAGCTTACCCGTGTTTGCGACTTCCACCTCTAGTTCCGAATCGCGAACCTTCGCGCTTACTTGAATCCGCAATACGGAAGAATTTGTCGCCATGCCGTGCTTGACCGCATTCTCAACGAGGGGATGAATAAGAAATCCGGGTAATTCGAAATCTTCTGCCGCCGGTTCAACATGAAACGCCACGTCGAGTTTATCTTCAAACCGAATCTTCTCTATTGCGAGATAGTTTCGCACGGCTTCGATTTCATCCTTCAGCGCAACTTTAATCGAGTTGTTGTTCAACAGGGAGTAGCGGAGGAACTCGGAGAACTCGGTCACCAACCTCTTTGCTCGCCGGCTATCCTCATCGATCGAAGCGCGGATTGAATTCAATGCATTGAAGAGAAAGTGCGGATTGAGCTGATAGCGCAGCATGTCGAGCTGTGCCTGATGTGCCAGTGCTTCAGCCTGCAGGGTCCGGTCCCGCTCCGTTTGCCAGCGTTGCCAGTACTTGATACCGAAGTAAAGCGCGCTCCACCCAATCAAGGTCGTGGTGTAATCAAGAACTTCTATCGGATATCTCGACCAGTTCAGGCTTAGTCCGAACCAGCGTCGATTCAGCAGCGCCAAACCGATGACTTCGCCAAATGGCCAGAGACACCCAAACAGAAACGAGCCGATCAGGATCAGCAGGGCAATAAAGGGAACCGAGCGATTCGAGCCCAAACGTTTATAGACGAGCCGCAGCACAGAGGTAAGGAGAAAACCTGAGATAGTCCGGCTTATCTTTACTTGAAGCAGATTGAATCGGCCACTTGCCGGAACTACCGTGAGAAAAGTGATGTAAATCATCACGAAGTAGAGAGCCCACCCAATAAACTGCAGTGCCCAGAATGAGGAGAGGCTTTTGTTCAGCTTGGCCCAAAGGGTGCTCATTAGATTTCTGTGGTCTGTGTTTCACACGACCGCACTACTTTTGTTTCGGAGGAGTTTGCCAGAGTATGTCAGTGATCTTCCACTTGCCATCGAACTTTGCAAGATGAATGTAATCGATACCCCACAAGGCCGTTAGCTTTGCAGCCGCGGTTTGATCGCTGACATCGTAAACAACCACATCTTTGGCCGAGTTCTTCGGAATCTTGCCGCTCTTATTCCACCTTGCCGCCAAATCATAGAGCTGTTGGTAAGTCATGCGGTAAGGCTTGTATGAGCCTTCCTTGTCTGGTTCAAAACCTAGCTTGAATAGCTCAGGATGGACACTCCGCTCGATTCTGGAAGCGTCAGCTTCGTACAGGGCTTCTACGTAATCGAGGACGGCTTGCTTGACTGCGTCGTGATCGGTTTGAGTTTGCGCGACGCAAAACGAGGACAAAGCTATAACGATAAACAAGGTGGCGAGCAGTTTCATGATTGTTCTCCTGCGGAAATGTGGGTCTGGCGTTACTTTCTTTTTGGTTCGGCATAGAAGACCTTGCTGGCTATCTTCCATTCGCCGTTGATTTTCAGCAGCGACATGTAATCAGTGAATCTTACTTCCGGGTAATCAAGGACCAGCTTAGCGATCGCGCTGTTGCCGGAGATATCGAGCGTTTCAATCCTACGCTGCCGCTGGGCCTCATCAGCAGCAGGTTTTCCATTGAAGCGAGCAGCAAATTCTTCCGCGGAGAGGTTGAGAAGTTTACCGTCGCGATAAGCCATCACTCTCGCTTCCGGAAGGAATGCTTTCCTTACGAATTCAGGATTGCCGGTTGCGTGGGCTTTGAAATAATCCTCGAGAGGGATACGGGCAGCAGTGTCTTCGGATGAAACGGTTGAAGATTTTCCTGCGAGTGCGACCGTGACAAGCGTCAGCAAGAGCAATGAAGCAAATAATTTCATTTCGAAACTCCTTGGTAATAAAAGGTCTGACACGTTCGATCTTTATGCGGGCATACGATAGTTCAATTGTTTTGGTGGATAGTTATTTTTCGCCGAACGGCGCGTCAGGCGAGTTCAGTGGCCTTGACGAGTGTTGAGCGTCAGCGATGATTAGCTCGAGTAAGTCAAGTCTGACGGCGAAGCCAAACCTTTCGTACAAGGGTCGACTTTTTTCAGTAGGCCACAGGATGATTGAGTGTACGCCCGTCTCCTTACACCAGGTCACGGCGCTCGACAACAATCGCGAGCCGAGACCTTTGCCGCGCTGTGATTCGATCACGAAGAAACTTGTGATGTAAGCGTAGAACTCAGATTCAGTCGATGGATTTGGGATCTTCTCGATGAGCTGCAGCCACAGCATACCGACGAGTTTCGGACCTCGCTCAATTACCCAGCAACGCCACCCCTTGCTTTGCAGGTGCTCAGCCATCCATAAACGGCAGCGGTCAAGGAATTCGTTGTCGGCTTCGGCTCTTATGCCGCTAGCAGCGCGAAGGGCTAAGCGCAGTTTGGCGAGGTCATCAGCGTCTGCCGGACGCGCCAGCCGCAGCCGGAAATCATCAGAATGTTCCATCATCTTTTCTCCTTGTCGGAGCAAGGCCGGCCGGTGTATCTTTTGGGTGCGGATACCACATGGGTTGTCTTAAGACCCTAGCTTTCCCAGCCGCGATCGCCTCGCCTCAATTTTGAATCCCTGATTCAGAGCGATGAAACGCTGTCCAGAGTGTCATTTTACGTTTGACGACTACGAGCAGGTTTGCGATTTTGACGGTTCAGAATTAACGCCGTTTCCCGAGTCTTCGGGCCCAAAACTCGCGCCGCCTCTGCCATTCTATGTTCGAGTCTTCAAATCGCCGGTGGGTGTTACCTTACTGGCAATCGTCGCTCTCGTTATCAGTTCCTTGGTTGTCGGGTATCTTGACGCGACGAGCCAGCCTGGTGTCGAGTCGCCACAGGCGGCGGAAAGTTCCGCTTCCGAGGTCGGCATAGGTTCACCGGTTCAGACGCGCACTACTTCAAAGTCACGATCAAGGAGAACATCGAGGCAAAGGTCTTCGAAGCAACTCCGCTCCAGTACTAAGTCTCGGTCCAGGCTGCTCACAGCACGATCTCGGAAGGCGCGGTGTCTGCCGGCGACGGTCGCGAAAGCGTCTCCCAGAATCAACAGACAGAAGGCGGCCAGCGCGCGGTGGCAACCCCGTTCCACTCGCACAGCGTCAGGCCATGCTGTCGCAGTTCGGAGTCTCCCAAGGAAGAATGATTCTAAAGTTAGCGCGATGTTCAAGAAGACCGGGAGCGTTCTTAAGAAAAGTGTCAGTTTTCTGAAGCGACCATTCGACCTCTAGACGCTTCCAATTCCACAAGGGGCTTTTCGCCTGCTTTCCGGATTTCCTCCGACCCTGAAACCCACCACACTACAAACGCGTTTAATTTAAAGACTGCCGGGCACCAGGCTTGGTCCATCTCGTTGTAGCGACCGCCTGATGACGCTCAGTTATAGGAATGTGTAAATCTGCCGGAGGGTAGTGTGCATGTTAATGGCTGATACGATGTCGATCTTTTTTGTGATCCTCGGACTGATGCTGGCGTTCCCTGGACTCTGGCTCCTCTCTCGTGGTCTATGGCCGAATACCGTTGAGTCTGCAGCTGACCGATGTAACAGGGGACTGTGGTCCTCGTTTCTCTTGGGAGTACCGATCACGTTCCTCACCATCGTTGTGACCGCGGTGCTCTTCAATGTACTTGGCGCTGCAGGAAAGATTGCCGGAATTGTTGTCATCTCTCTCTATGTGCTTCAAGCAAACACGGGCATCTCGGGCTTCGCCACTTCTATCGGACGCAGACTAGCATCACCCATTGATTACGAACGACCATGGCGCGCTACCTTGCGTGGCGGAATCGTACTTGAGTTACCTTGGTTGCTTCCTATCGTTGGGTGGTTTGTTCTCCTTCCTGCCGCACACATCATTGGCTGCGGTGCTGCTAATTTCGCCCTGATATCAAAGCTCAAGCGAGCACTCGCGTCGCAAGGCTCTAAGCGTCCGTTAACGGATGAGAACGGGACGCCCGTTGGAGTTGTGTGATGCTGTTTTCGCGTCGCGCGATTGTGAAGTTATTGGGCTTGTCAGGCGCTGCGTTGCCGCTCACTGGCTGTGAACGGCTAATCAGCAACGTCACACGACATATGGGCCAGGCGATCCCGGACACGTTGACCATCGCAAGCGGTGCCGAGATAGATCCTGCCTTTCATCTCCTGTCTCGAGCGGCCTATGGTCCGTGGCCCGGTGATCTCGATCGCGTCAAGTCAATGGGAGCTAACGCCTGGATCGAAGAACAACTGGCTCCCGAAAGCATCGATGACAAGGCGTGCGACTTACGAGCCCGGCGCTTTGAAACGATCTGGCACGATCCCGGCACGTGCTACGAGTACAAAAAGCCTGTGCTTCGCGAAGAGATTACGCGACATACATTACTCCGTGCAGTGTACAGCAAGCGCCAACTGTTCGAGGTTATGGTTGGCTTTTTCACCGACCATTTGAACATTAACCTGGAAAAAGGAGACTGCATCTATCTGAAACCGGCGGACGACCGTACTGTCGTTCGACGTCACGCACTCGGGAATTTCAAAGATCTGATTCGAGCATCTGCTACCTCTCCGGCAATGCTTGTCTACCTCGACGGCAAGGAGAACAAGAAAGGATCTCCGTCTGATGTGCCCAATGAGAACTATGCGCGCGAGCTGCTAGAGCTTCATACATTGGGCGTTGATGGTGGGTACACTCAAGCTGACGTGTACGAGGCAGCTCGGTGTTTGACGGGATGGCGATTGCGAACGCGCTGGCGGAAGGGAACTGTGTACTTCGACCCGAGCTTGCACGACGACGAAGAGAAATTGGTATTGGGCCACCGAATTCCCGCAGGTGGTGGTGAGACGGATGTCGATCGCGTCGTTGAGATAGCTTGCAACCATCCTTCGACAGCGAAGCACATAGCGACCAAGCTTGTGAGGCGCTTCGTCTCTGATGAACCATCTGTTTCTTTAACTGATCGTGTCGCTCGCGCTTTTACTGCAAGCTGTGGCGACATTAAGCCACTCGTCCGCACTATCCTTACGTCAGAAGAATTCAAACGTGCAAAAGGTGCAAAGTTCAAACGTCCATTTCACTACATCGTTAGCAGCCTTCGAGCACTCGGTGCAGACACACATGCGCACAAAGATCTGGTCGAATACCTCTTACGGATGGGGCAGGGACCATTCCAATATCCAACTCCTGATGGCTACCCGGATCGGATCGAGCCCTGGCTGGGAACATTGCTTTGGCGTTGGAACTTTGCGTTTGCCCTGGCTTCGAGTCGTTTGCCATTCGTGAATGTGTCTCTCGACCAGCTCGACCGGGCATTGGAGGAAGGGAAGCAGTCGTTTCATCCTGATCGCCTCGTGCCTTACTTCATTGGTCGCTCGGGATCGAGAGCTGAGCTGTTAGCGCTAGACGACTACATACGAAAACTACCGACACAATCGGGTGATGGCTACCACGCGGAAGTCGTAGGACTGATTCTCGCGTCAGCAGCTTTTCAAAGGTGTTGAGATGAGTCGCGTTTCAAGACGAGGCTTTATTAATAAGTTGTTCGTCTCAGGCGAGCCAACAGTCGTCAACCCGACTATGCAGACATTGGTCTGTGTCTTCTTGCGAGGAGCTGCTGACACGCTCAATATGGTGATTCCGTACGGTGACGATCAGTACTACAAAGTAAGACCTACACTCGCGGTGCCCGCTCCGTCGAACCACAACAGCTCAGCCGCATTAAAGCTCGATGATCTTTATGCTTTTCATCCAAGACTTGCGCCACTGTTACCAGTTTTCAATGAAGGGCGGCTCGGCGTGGTCCAAGCGGTGGGCACCGATAATCCGACTGGCTCTCACTTTGAAGCACAGGATCAGATGGAGCACGGCGAGGCGTATGGCCGCGTTGTCGGAAGTGGTTGGCTGGGTAGATATCTGAGAAGTCGGACGGGAATGGAGCTTACGCCGTTATCAGCCATTGCTCTTGGCGCTGCGATCCCTGAGTCGCTTAGAGGGGCACCCGCGGCGAGCGCACTGGAATCCGTCGACGAGGTTCAGATCAAAACTCCATCAGGTGACATTGCGGCAGTGTCAGCAGCGCTGGCTGTGATGTATCAGGCCGACGGTGGCGTTCTCAGCCAGCAGGGCAGGGTTACATTGGATCTACTGAAGAGAGTGGAAAAGCTGCGTCAGACACAGTACACGCCGGCAGGAGGTGTCGCGTATGCCGACGACGAGTTCAGCAGGGGACTGAAAGAAGTTGCACGCCTCGTTAAAGCCGGCGTGGGACTTGAGGTAGCTTGTTTGGATTTGGGCGGATGGGATACGCACTTTTTTCAGGGAAACTCCAGCGGATTGCAGGCTGAGTTGATTGGTCAGCTCGCGGCCGGGCTCGCGGCTTTCGATGCGGACCTCGCGAATTATCGCGACCGAGTCACGACAATCGTGATGACCGAATTCGGACGGCGCATTTATGAAAACGGCTCATTGGGAACGGACCATGGCCGTGGATTTGCGCTGTTGGCAATGGGCCATGGCGTACATGGAGGGAAGATACACGGGAAGTGGCCTGGTCTCGCTGAGGAGTCGAGGGGTTCGGACCTCGACCTGACTGGTCCAAGCGGTTTGAGAGTACTGATCGACTACCGCTCGGTTTTGTCTGAAGTGCTAAGCAAAGTCTTTGGTCATCGAGACGTCCACAAGGTATTTCCTAATTTCCATCCCGAGGCAGTGGGAATTGCCGGCTGATTACTTCTCCAGCTCTTTGAGTTGGCGTACTGCGTTTGTGTTTTCTGGATTCAGCTCGAGCGATTTCTTGTAGTACTTGATGGCAGCTTCCTTGTCGCCGCTCACCATGTAGCCTTCAGCAAGACTGTCCCACGTATTGAAGGCGGTCGGAAAGTCGACGGTGTTTTGCTTGAACACTGCAATCGCATCCTTCACACGCTTGGCTCCCAATAACTGATAACCGAGACGATTCATCTGAGCTTCAGTGAGTTTGGACGGTGTCTTTCGGTATTCCTCGAGCACGGCCTCTGCGTCGGATTTGAGGATCGCTTTGAGCATTAGCCGCGCTTGCGAGTCGTATCGCTCGTAATTTATCCAGGCGAGTGACGGATGTTCGCCGCCGACTGTACCTTCTACTAACTCCCGAATTATCGATAATCCATTGCCGCTGTTGGCGAACATCACAATACCGCTCTTCTGTTTTTCAAAAGCGACCACATAAGCTTTTGCGTCGCCGTTGTCTCCCCAATGCCAGAACGTGAAGCCGTCCTTTGTCTTTTCCAAACCCCACCCGAGTCCCCACGAGATTGTTGGCGACAGTTTCGGTTGAGAAATGTTCAGGTTGTTCGGTGTCTCCCCGACACTAATTTGCGGAGTCAGCATCTGTCTTATGGTCTCCGATTTGAGGCCGGTACCCTTGAGAATGGCGCAAACAAATCGGGCGTAGTCTGCAGCATTGGTTTGAAGGCTGGCGGCAGCATTTGCTTTTTCGACTTTATTCAATCCCGAAACGCTGCCAACCGCATTATGGGCAAACGTCTTACGCGTGTCGTAATCAGTGCGCCAAATGTAACTGCTGCTGTTCATGCCTAACGGATCAAACACGGTTCGTTTCATGAAGGCTTCGAGCTGTTCGCCCGTAATGTGCTCGACAACACGCGCCAGGTAAACGAAACCCTCGCCCGAATAGCTGAAGCGATCACCGGGTGTGAAGTACATCTTCAATTTCGGATCTCCGCGCGGACGCCAGTTAGGAAATCCGGTAGTGTGACTCAGAACGCGACGTGCCGTGATCTGGTCAAGTCGGGCATCGTCTCCAACGTCGTAGCGCCCGGGTAGATACTCAGTCAAAGGTTTGTCCAGATCTAACTTCCCACTGTCTACCAACTGCAGCACGGCATATGCAAACACAGGCTTGCTCAGCGAGGCTGCTTCAAAGATCGTTTGGTCGTCAACAGGTAGCTTTGTTTCAGCGTTCTTCAGGCCGAAGTTATGCAGCCAGGCGATGTTGCCGTTACGAATGATGGCCACCGACAGTCCGGGAATGTCCGCTTCTGCCATTAACCGCGGGATCTCTCGCTCGAGGGCAGCGGCGGAAGCTTTATCGATTTTCCTTTGAGCTGGCTTGACGCTATGGCCAACAGCCATTGGATAGATCAGGCAAAGAATTAGGAGCGCAGTAATACGCATCTGTTTAGTCATAAGTGACATCCGTCTCGGATGAAGATGAAATCAAAGCAAGACGATCCATGTGAACCGAGCTATCGCGGCCACGATTGCACTCCCCAGTTACACGGTTCGTGTGGATCGCCTCGCTTCGCTGCCCTATAAGTTGTAAACACCGCAATATCAGATTTTGTGAATCTGAAGATCTGAAAGTTTGAAATTACGGCTGGATTGTTGGAGATGGAGATGGAGACGGAGTTGGTGTTGGTCGTTCAACTGAATTGACCTGAGCGGGATCCAGCAGAGCAACGACTCCACGACGCCTGTACCAAATTCCTTCTTTTCCTTCCCACGCTTCATCCGCATCAATAACGGAGCCGTTCTTGAGTCGAATCACTACGTGAGTGCTCGCAGTCAGGGCCGTCGAGATTTGCCTTGAACTTATGGCCGAGGGCGAAGGTTGCGTGGACGGCGACGCTTTAGCACTAGGAGACGGGGAAGGGGAAGGAGAAGGAGATGGAGATGGACTTGGCTCCGGCTCAGAGCGCGAAACTAGCGGTGCTGGCTCGACTGCCGCAACACTCGGCGAGGTAGTCGACTGTGAGCTTTCCGAAGCACTCGGTCTGGTCAGCCCAAAGTAAACGACAAAAATTATTACTCCAACCGATAGGCCAGCAATCGCACCCACGGCGAGGATCTTCCAATTCTCTGCAGGCTGCTTGGGCTGATCCTCGATAAGTGGAGTACCGTCGAGATCACAAAAGCGGTTGAGGTCGGGGAAGAGAGTGTTGCACTCAGGACAGCGTTTCATCGCCAGTCACCCCCTCGGCCTTAGGATAACGCCGATTGGGGTGGGCATGGAAGAAATATAGTAAGCGGATTGATCGAGCTGGTTGACGGGCTGGTCCTTCTGGTCTAAGGCTGGAAGTTATACGTTATTGTTCCAAGAGTATCAGTCTTACCCAGTTTTTCGCGTGCAAAGGTGGCTTTCCTGGCGGCTTTGAGAGCAGCTGAACGCAATACCTCATCTCCTTCCAGTGTTCTCCATGAAATCACTTGTCCGTTCCTATTGACGCGAACCAAAACCGTCACCTTTCCCGAAATTCCTTTCCTTCGAGCTTCAGCTGGGTACTCAGCTTTAGGGATGTTTTTTTGTTTTCCAGCGAGATCGCCACCGACCACAGGTACATCATTAGGCTGTTTGACGGGTTCCGTTGCGGTCACCGGAGTTGGAGCGGGTACGACTGCGGCGCTCGCGCCAGGTGCGGTTGCAGATGGCTTGAAGTTGTAGGTGATTGTGCCGGACGTGACACGTGTTTCGGTTGGCAACTTCTCACGAGAGAACTTTGCCTTGCGCGCGGCGCTTTCCGCTGCTCTTCGCAATATAGAATCCCCGTTGAGTGCATGAGCTGCTATGACTTCACCATAACGGTTCACACGCGCAACGACCATGACGCTACCCGAGCCACTCTTTGCACCTTCTGGATATTCGGGCTTGGGCACGCTCACGGCGGTACCGGCAAGCGCGCCGCCCAACACCGGTGAATCCCCGTCTGTGACTTCGGTGTTCGGCACAGGTGCATCGCCGAACCTGTAGCTGATTGTGCCGCCAACAACCTTACCTTCGTCCGCCAGTTTTGCAGTTGAAAACTTTGCTTCCTTTGCTGCTTTCTCCGCAGCCGCTTGCAGCTGCTTGTCTCCGTTCAAAGCGCGAGCAGAAACGACAGCGCCGTCTGCGCGCTTGACGCGCACCACGACCGTGACGATTCCCGACACTCCATTGCTTTTAGCTTGTGCAGGGTATTCAGCATCAGGCAGGTTGGATTCGGCATCTGCCAGAGCTCCCGCGGTCAATGGAAACTTCGACGGAACCTTTACTGGTGTGCCGGGTGGCGCTGCCTGAGCAGGTGGAGGGGCTGTGGTCGCAGGAGCGTTAGAGGCTGTCGTCGCGCCTCGATTCATGAATTTATTCGTCAGCACATACGTGAGATAGACACTACCAATCAGCGCAAAGAGGATTAGCACCCAGAGTACCGGACGAATGACGCTCGGGGCTGGCCTTGCTGGTTCAGCGTGGACGTCTAGAATTGGGTATTGCAAAAAGGAACCCTTTGGCGGCACCGGCATGTCTGCGCGAGGCTCGACCGGAATGTCCTGAGGAGGCACCACGACTGGTTCAGCTGCGACAACAGTCTCTTCATCGCTCTCTTGAGATTCTGCCTCAAGCACAGGAGAGGACCATGCTGTTGTGTCGGAATTCGAAACATCTTCCGCAGGAGACGCTTTTTCTTCTTCGGATGACAGCATAGAAACGAGAGGCGCCGTAGCGAAGTCATTTTCGTTCAACAAAAAGTCCACAGAAGTCGAGTCGACTGAAGTCGGCTCATCAACAGCTGTAGTTTCGACTGCAGGTTGGACCGGTGGTCCAACGCTCGGGTCAATCTTGGCTCGAGTTTGTGCTTGCAGCTTTTTAAGGCCCGCTGAGAACAACCGCTCTCTGTCGCTCGCACTTCGCAGTTCCGGAGAAATTTCTGAGGCCTCCTGCGATTGCGGTGGGTTGCCGGAGCCAGACTCTGGCGCCATTTGAGTGGCTACTCCAGCTTTTTGACGTTCGGCTTCCTGGCTGGCGTGAACGGTCTTTAAAACTGCCATGCTGGCTGGGCCGAATTCCTGTGGCCGCAGCCGGTGTGGTGTTGTGGCGTTTACATTTGAAGCTGGATAAGACGTTGGATCAGATGACGATTGCACCCCGCCGAGGAGTTCGATGACCTGCTGAAAGCCTCTCCGCTGAGCCCACTCAAGGGCCGTAAGACCGTGAGTATCTCTGATAAAAGGATTTGCGCCAGCCTCGAGCAGGATCGGCACTACCTGGTCATGACCCATCAGCGAAGCAAGCATCAGTGCCGTCTGACCCGATTGGTTTGTGCTGTTCACGTCTGCACCGCTGGCCAGAAGAGCCTTGACTGCCTGCGCATCACCGTCCGCAGCAGCTCGAAGTATTGTGAGATTCCCGGAGATTTTGGGGCCTCCTGTTGGGCAGATGAAAATTCATCTGCGCGGATGACTACCTGGTAGCCGACATTTTAGAAGGGTCGGCTTCGGAAAACAAAATCAGTTCGAGGGAAGGAAGGCTGGGGATGGCCTTCCTGGCAGAAAATCCTCGGAGTTCGGGGCGTCCTTGGATTCTGACACTCCAGTCAATAACTGTTGTGATATTCGCCCAGGCTGAAGCTTTTATCGGGGCCTGTCAACGCATCTATCCATTCTTGAGGTTGAATTAGAGCGAAAACTTCGACCACTTCCGGATCGAACTGATGGCCAGCACATCTTGTGAGTTCAACCAGAGCTGCTTCATGCGGTTTTCGTGTTTGGTAAACACGATCGCTCGTCATGGCGTCGAAGGAATCCGCAACCGCGAAGATCCTCGCATTCCTGTCGATCTCGTTGGAACGCAGACCGAATGGATAGCCTTTTCCATCCCAACGCTCGTGGTGTTGGGCCACGACTAGTGAAGCGCCTTCAAGTGACTCGATACCTTTGAGGATCTGCATTCCAAGTAACGGATGTTCGCGCATCTTTATCCATTCAACCTGCGTCAACCGTCCAGGTTTGCGCAAGATTGCATCCGGAACCCCGATCTTGCCAATGTCATGTAAGAGTGAACCATAAGTCAGTGACTCCATTTCGGGTTTAGACAAGCCCAGTTTAGTTCCCAGCATCAGGCTGAAATTCACTACTCGTTCAGAGTGCCCCTGTGTTTCAGCGTCCCGCACGCGAAGCGTCGAAGCTAGGGCAAACGATCGGAAGGTTGATGATGCCGTTCCGTGTGAGCCCTTCGTCTTGAGGATGAGTGGCTCTTAGTGCAGTGGCTTTCATTTTCAGACTCCTCTGCTTTAATTAACCACGGGCTTCTTTAAATTGGGGGAGGCTAAAAAGGAGATGATCGATTGTTAATATCGATAAGAGCAATCTGCGCGCTCTTCCGCTGATTCAACGAAGTACAATGTGACGGCAAAGGGATTGCAACAAAAGTATAGAGATGATCTGTTGAGAAATACTTGAGGAAGTAATGTGGGGACCGTTGAGGATCAAATCACGGGCGTTTACGTAGGGAAAAGCCTTAAATCTGGTCTTTGCTCAATCAAGTACGTAGATATCTTTCTTCAATAACGCCGCGGTGATGTGCTACATGACCCGCAATGATGTAGGCGAGCGCACGCACAGTGAAAGGGTTATCACTGGCTACTCCGGTCCGGGACCACGCCTCGGCAGGTAAATTCTGGAAGAAGCTCAGCGTGGACAACCGGATTCCATAAAAGTCATTCACTAGCCTGGACCAGGCAAGCTCGTGGGCTCCAGCAGTCGCGACACAATCATCCTGATCAAAGCTTGGTAGTGCGTCCTGAAAGCCTCTCGCGAACCAAAAGGCTCGATGCAGGAATACGCGCTCAGTATCGTTAACGTGACTTAGTACCTGCCGAATGGACCACTTCTCAGGGCTATACCGATAGAGCGATTTCCGCTCGTCGATGCCGTTCAGAAACTGCAACGTAGTATTGAGCTGGTCTCGAAGGGTCGCAAAAATGTTCTCGCTGGGAACAAGATTGATGTAACGGAAGTAGTAAGGGGCAGCTTCGTGTTCCTGAATCATGGCGTACAGATTACACAACGCCGTGCTCGCGCCGCAATGACTGGGCGTGGGGCGAACACTTTCTTAATTCATGAACAACGGGATTAGAGCTTGAATGGCTTCTTGAGGAGCCTGCCTGTCTTCTTTAGAAACGAAGAGACCTTCGAATCCTTTTCGGTATCGTTGGCAGCGGAGACCTTCCTCCCCGAAGTGTTTTGGGATCGAATGGGCTTGCGAGCTGGTTTTGCTGCCGGAGCGTCTGAATCGACCGGCCTCTCGTTTGTAGCAGAGTTCTTCGGCGGATTCACTCCAGGCGACGGAGCAGGAACATTACCTGCTTCAATTCCGGAGCCTTCTTTTTCTCCAGTTGTAGCAGAAGCAGCAGGCACACTCTCAGATGTGGGTGCCGCCGTTATCGAAGCCGCAGCTCCGTTTGCACTTTGAGCGGGGACGGATTCGATCGCGGGCATCACGTGGCTGGCTGGTGTTGGCGATTGGTGCTTTAGAACGTAGAAGCCCAGCACTGAAAGCACGGTCAGCGGAAGCGCGATCGCCATGCGCTGGACATGTCCGGCTACTCGATGGACAGGCGGGTGCGAGTCTGGAAAGACGTGCGAGTCATGGACCAACGCTGTCCCGTCCATATCACACAGCCGTTGATCATCCTCATAAAGGAAGTCACATTCGGGGCATCGTTTCATCGCTCGGGCTCCTGCGATCTGATCTTTCGGGGATCGAGAGAGAGAAAATTTTACGCGGTACACGTATAAAGAATTCATACGTGGACCACGTCGGACGACGCGTAAATACGATTCTGAACTGGAATCCTGGTTCTTGCCGTAAGGCCTCTTTAAGGGCGATTGGATCTCTCGCAAGCTGTGGGCCACGCCACTCTCACTCAGCCTCAGCCCGTCGTTCTTTACTCAGCGACCTCGATCAATTGCTTTAACCCGATTTCGCTTAAGTAAGGTCACAACTCCGTTCAGTCGGAACCAGATACCCTGTTTTGTGCTCCATGCTTCATCTGCAATGATGGTCCCTCCATCCGTCAGACGAATTGTTACACCACCGGAAGCAATTTCGTCCGTCGTGGTTGATACGGGATTGGAGCTGAGCTTTGCAGATACCGGAGTTGTGCGAGGAGTAGCAGGAAGTCTTGGACCAGGCGTCGGAGAAGATTCTGGGGCGGCAGTAGATTCTGGAGTCAATGGCAAATCAATAGACTGGGTGTTTTTCATTGCGACCGCAGGCGATCGGTCGACTTGATCATGTGCACGGGTGTGTGTGAATCGGTAATAGCCAACAAACAGCACAGCACCCAACGCTGTGCCTAGCACCGCAACGAGCGAAAGCCACTTCCAACTTTCAGTTTGCTCGCCACTGTTCTGGATGGTGGTTGCCTCCGGCTCTCCATCGACTGGGAGGAGAGTGTTGCCGTCAAGGTCACAGATGCTGTCTGAGTCAAGGTAGACGAAATCGCATTGTTGGCAGCGCTTCATGGCTCGACTATTATGCCCTATTTGGCGGGCAGTTCGGACGAACTTTCGAATTCCCTTAGAGTGAGCGGACAGGATTGCTAAGGATTTAAAGGGTTTACGGCTTCTCCGAGCACCTTTTGGGAGGGCAACCAGCAGCCACAGCGATCATCAAAGTAAGCACGGACAAGTTAAGAGTGGGGCCAAGACGATTGAGAGGAATAAGATGAGAGGAAAGAAGGGTTTTAAGGCAGGTTTGGCTGCATTGTGTGCAGCGGTTGTTTTTGGATTTTCAGCCAGTGGCGTGCGTGCAGAAGTCACGAACGCTCCAGATCCAACGAATCAACAACTGGCGAAGGAAGTGCGGCACAAGTTGAGGATGCTTCCGTACTACGGTGTCTTTGACAACCTGGCATATAGCATCAACGGCAGTACGGTGACTTTGTACGGACAGGTTGTCAGACCGTCAACGCGTTCGGATGCAGCACGGAGCGTTTCACGAATTCAAGGTGTAACGCGGGTCATCAACAAGATTGAGGTGCTACCGCTATCCGGTTTTGACGATCGGATCCGATCGCAGACGTATCGCTCGATCGCTAACACGGCGGGACTTCATCGGTACCTGATGGGAACGAACCCGTCGATTCACATTGTCGTGAACCGCGGGCACGTAACCCTCACCGGCGTTGTCAGCAGCAAAACGGATAGGCAGCTTGCGTACATGGCAGCGAACCGCGTTACGTCATTTTCAGTGACGAACGATCTACAGGTTGAAGGCGAGCAGGCTCGTTAGTCCTCTACCGCAGCGTTTCCATGAACGGCCGGGTTGAAACTCAACTCGGCCGTTCCCCTTTTAGTCATTCCTGTCAGCTTTGTTATGATACGGCCGTCTCATGAAACGGTCCGGCTCGACTACCACATCAGAATCCCACACAGCAGCTTCCACACGTTTTCGAGAACTCGCTCGCGAACTACGCGATCTCGAGAATCGACTTCGACAAGGTGGCGGCCCCGATAAGATCGAGCGTCAACACAAACAAGGAAAACTGACCGCTCGCGAACGAATCGATCTCCTCTTGGATAAAGATCAGTACGTCCAGGAGATTGGATTGCTCGTCGCCTACGATCAGTATGACGGTGGAGCACCTGCTGCGGGAGTTGTCACTGTCGTCGGACGGGTCTCAGGTCGAGAGGTGGTCGTTGTTGCAAATGATGCTACCGTTAAAGCCGGTTCGTGGTGGCCTGAAACGATCAAGAAGATATTACGAGCGCAGGAAATCGCAATGCGCTCTCGTGTTCCCATCATCTACCTTGTTGATTCAGCCGGTGTAAACCTTCCATACCAGGGAGGAGTGTTCCCAGGTCAGTACGGCGCGTCTCGAATCTTTTATTACAACTCAATCATGCGTCGGTACCTAAAGGTGCCGCAGATCTCGGCGGTCATGGGACCGTGCATTGCCGGCGGTGCTTATTTACCGGCTCTCTCGGACATTATTGTCATGGTCGAGGGCACATCGTTCATGGGACTCGGCGGCGCGAACCTTGTCAAAGGAGCGACTGGACAAACTATCGATAACGAAGCACTGGGTGGGGCGCGCGCTCACAACGAGCTATCGGGTGTTGCACACTATCGTGTTCCCGACGACAAGGCTTGCATAGCCAAGATTCGAGAGTTTGTTGCGGAGTTACCTCTGCGCGCACCGTGTACCGTCTCAATCACTGAAGCACAATATGCCGCGAGACCAGCTGAAGAGTTGTACGAAATTCTTCCAGAGGATCATCGCCAGCCTTACAACGTTCGCGACGTGCTGGATTGTTTGTTAGACGAGGGCCACCTGGACGAATTTCAGGCGGACTACGCAAAAGAGATGATTACCGGTCATGGTCGAATACGTGGAATCCAGGTCGGTATCATCATGAACAACCGGGGCATGATTCGCACTCCGAAAAAAGGTCCGCCTCGATTTGGTGGAATCATCTACACGGAATCTGCTGAGAAGGTGGCTTATTTCATTGAGACGTGCAACCGTCATCAGACGCCGCTTTTGTTCGTGCAGGATGTTTCCGGTTTTATGGTTGGCCCAGATGCTGAACACTCCGGAATCATCCGCGCAGGAGCTCAGTTCGTCGAGGCAATGGCAACAGCTGTGGTTCCTAAGATTGTGCTGACGATTAACCACGCATCCGGAGCAGGTTACTATGCGATGGCGGGCCAGGGGTTCGATCCAGATTTCATCTTCAGTTGGCCCACGGGGCGAATGGGAGTAATGGAGGGCGACTCAGCTGTTCAAGCTGTATTCGGCAGTCAACTCGAGAAGCTGAAGCGAAACGGACAGGAGCCTGATGACGCCCTCAATGAAGAAATGGACAAGGTCCGCGAAACCTATGAGATGGAGCTCGACGCCAAGTATGCAGCTGCTCGTGGCTTCGTTGATGCTGTCATTCTTCCTGAGAACACCCGAGACGCATTGGAAGTGACCTTACGTACGAGTTTGAATTATGGCGGTCCTCACCTTGGTCCATTTGTGCTGCCAAACAGTCAGTAACCTACGCTTCAAGATTTGCGTTTAATCTCCGCTGGTGCTACAAGCTAGCCCCAAAGCCTGACCTCCTTTATCAAAGTTCTCCAAAATAGAACCCCGGGGCACGAAGGTAGTAACGCTCTATGTTTCCATTGAGGAGGAAATCTCTATGGTTAAAAGAAGCAAAGGGATTACATCGTGGATTGTGTTGTTAGCAGTTTTCGCGGGTGGATCGGTTGTGCTGGGCAGGCATTCCGCAGGCACAGCCACCACGCCCACCGCCACGCAAACTGGCCGCTGCGATCCTGCCACTCAGGAGGCGGCGGATCTCTCCGGTACGTACACAGGTAAAGTGAACTATCCTGACGGTGGCCTGACGGGTGACGCTACTCTGACGATCACAGGAAATACTTTCACCTTAACCAGCGGCTCATCGAACCTGTCCGGAAAAATTTCAGCCCAAAAGACGTGCGGATACATTGGGGCAACGATGATGTTCGGCGAGATGAACATGCCCAAGCCCGGCGACGCTGCGCCAGCACTCGTCCCTGTAGTATCTGTACGCGCGAAAAAGATGGGGAACAAATTGATGCTGACGAGTGTGCCCGGTGAGAAGCGAACATTCTCCTTCGGTTCGGCCGGCGGTGCCAAGCGAAAGCGCGCAAAGCCACCAACCCCACCACCAACTACGCCCCCAAACTTATAGAAAGAGAGCTCTTCTTTCGAGTTGGCGAAGATGCGGGCGCGTTTCGTATGGGAAGCGTGCCCGCATTTGCATGTGAAGTGTGGACAGACTACATTGCTGAATCTTGAACTCAACTCGCTGAGGAAGCATTAATATCTTTTGAGATGAAGGAACGTATTCGAATTGCTGCTGGTCAGGGATTCTGGGGTGATCTGCTGGAAGCGCCAGTGCGTCAGGTTGAAGAGGGTCCGATCGATTACCTGATGCTGGACTACCTGGCGGAAGTAACGATGTCTATCATGCAGAAGCAACGCGCTCGTGATGCTTCAGCCGGGTACGCGAGGGACTTTGTGCCGTTGATGAAGCGAATACTGCCTAAGTTGATCGAAAAAGATATTCGAGTAACGGCTAACGCTGGTGGAGTGAACGTCAAGGGTTGCGCAGGCGCCGTTCGAGAGACCGCGAGAGAACTCGGACTGGATAAACGACTTCGAATAGGTATCGTAACTGGCGACGATATTATGGACCGGCTCGATGAACTGCTTGACCGTGGCATCGAATTACGGAACATGGATACTGACGAG
>JBKPAC010000240.1:0-37595 GCA_046726175.1 Acidobacteriota bacterium | reverse complement strand
TGCGGGTTCGATCCCATGCTCCGATCACCCTAGGGCTGCAACTCACTAACTTCCCCGAATAGACATCCTTCGTTATCGAAAAACATCTCCGGTTTATAGCTACGCAGCCATTGCTCAAGCAGGGCCAGATGGGCAGGATTCTTCTTTACATTAGCGAGGGGTACCTGATGAGCACGCCAGAATCCTTCAATCTTCCGTCCATCCACATCGCTGGGAGCGGTCCAACCTTTCGGTGAGCGAAGCACAATCATGGGCCATCGAGGTCTGGTGGCGTTTCCAGATCTTTGTGCTTCGTGCTGGTGCTGGCGAATGGATTGAACGCAGTGATCCAAGGTGGCGGCCATCGCCTGATGCATTGACGGAGGATCTGACCCTTCTACGAAAAATGGTGTGTAGCCATAACCCTTGAATAGGTCCTCAAGCTCCTGATGAGGGATGCGTGCAAGTAGCGTCGGATTATTGATCTTGTAACCGTTGAGATTGAGGATTGGCAGGACCGCACCGTCACGGATTGGATTGAGGAATTTATTGATATGCCATGAAGTTGCTAGTGGACCAGTTTCTGCTTCACCATCACCGACTACTGCAGCAACTATGAGATCCGGATTATCAAAAGCGGCGCCGCACGCGTGTGACAGGACGTAACCCAGTTCCCCGCCCTCGTGAATCGACCCGGGAGTCTCCGGAGTGCAATGACTACCAATTCCACCTGGAAATGAGAATTCACGAAAGAAACGCAAGAGACCTTCTTCATCCTGGCTTTTTTCCGGATAGACTTCTGAGTACGAACCTTCAAGGTAAACGGGGCCTAAAACACCCGGGGCACCATGTCCTGGGCCTGCCATATAGATCATGTCGAGGTCGAAAGACTTTATGACCCGATTCAGGTGGGTATATATAAAGGACAGGGCTGGACTGGCGCCCCAGTGGCCCAGCATTCGATTCTTGATGTGTTCAGGTTTAAGTCGCTCGCGAAGCAGCGGGTTTCCCTGAAGATAGATCATTCCTACAGCAAGGTAGTTGCAGGCACTCCAGAAGGCATGCGTTTTCCGCGCTTCATCATCATTCAGCGGCGTTCCCTGGATCGTCGACCGTGCGACACCGTAACCGGCTAAATGTAAACTCACTACAGACTTCGCTGGAATCATAGAATTCTCCGTTCAACTTCAATAAGCAGTTAATCCAACCGCGCGAAACTGGTTACAGGCTCGCTCGACCGTTTCATGAGATGGTGCCTTCACCGCCTCCAAGGTGTAATTCAGACCGAGCTTATGCCATTTGTACCGGCCCATCTGATGAAAAGGCAGAACATCTACTCGCTGAACATTTCCGAGTTCAGCGGCGAAGCGTGCAATCTGCTCGACGTTCTCTTCTTCATCTGTAAGTCCGGGGACGAGCACAAAGCGCAACCAGATATTTTTGCGTTGAGCAGCCAGCCTACGAGCAAAAGCAAGCGTCGGCGCCAAGTCTTTTCCAGTCAGGCGTTGATGCAGGTCCTGATCCCACGCTTTGATATCGAGCAAAACGATATCGATGGTGCCGAGGTCTTCATCTGAAAGCCGCTCGCCCAGGTATCCATTCGTATCCAAAGCTGTATGGATTCCCATATCTTTGGCAGCAGCAAAGAGTCTGACGGCAAACCTATCCTGCATCAGAGGCTCGCCACCGCTCAACGTAAAACCACCCGACATGATCTTGAGTCCATGACGGTATTTGCTGAGTTCGGCAATCGCTCGTTCAAGCGGCACCGGCATTCCGTTCATCATGTTCCATGTGTCCGGGTTGTGGCAGTACAGGCAGCGGAATTGGCAACCGGCAGTCCAGGCCACCAGCCGCACACCTGGACCATCCACAGTCGAGCCGGTTGTGAATGAATGCAGGAACCCAACGTCACCGGTCTCCAAAGCCTTCGTAACAAATGATTCAGAAACCCCCTTGCTCAGATCTTTCCGAAGCTCGAATGGACTCGCAGCCTGTAGAGGAGTTTCTTGCTGTGGCTTTTGTTGACTCATCACGCTCCGTGAAACGTTCGATTGATGACATCCATTTGCTGCTCGCGCGAGAGCCGCACAAAGTTGACCGCATACCCGGAAACTCGAATCGTGAGCTGGGGATATTTTTCAGGATGCTCCATTGCATCCAGCAACATTTCCCGGTTCAACACGTTGACGTTCATGTGGTAACCCGTGGCACTGAAAAACGCGTCAAGGATCCCGCGCAAATTATCGATTCGATCTTGCTCGACTCGACCGAGTCCTTCAGGCACCAACGAGCTGGTAAGTGAAATTCCATCAGCTGCGTCGCGGTAAGGAATCTTCGCGACTGAAGCAGCTGATGCGTGAATACCCTTTACGTCGCGTCCGTGCATGGGATTGGCGCCGGGCGCGAATGGCTCTCCATGACGCCGGCCATCGGGAGTGTTTCCGGTGTTTTTGCCATACACGACATTTGAAGTGATTGTTAGTACGGACTGCGTGTGAAGTGCCTGACGATAGGTGGGATACTTCCTCAGCTTCGTCATGAATGTCGTGACAAGCCACGACGCCAGCTGATCCACTCGATTGTCGTTGTTGCCGAACTTCGGGAAGTCACCTTCGGTTTTGTAGTCGGTTATCAGACCAGTTTCATCACGAATTGGTCGGACCTTCGCGTAACGGATCGCTGAGAGACTATCGGCTACTACGGACAACCCTGCGATACCAAAAGCCATAGTTCGCAGCGGCGCATAATCATGCAGTGCCATTTCCAGTCGTTCGTAAGCGTACTTGTCGTGCATGTAATGGATGATGTTCATCGCATTCACATACACACCAGCCAGCCACTCCATCATCTTTTCAAATCTGACAAGAACGTCTTCGAAGTCGAGATACTCAGTCTGAATAGGTTCACTTCTTGGACCAACCTGCTTACCTGTGATTTCGTCCCGGCCGGCATTGAGCGCGTACAACAGACACTTAGCCAGGTTGGCGCGAGCGCCGAAAAACTGCATTTGCTTGCCAATGAGCATCGGCGAAACACAGCATGCTATGGCTCCATCATCGCCCCAGGCGCTGCGCATGATTTCATCGCTTTCAAACTGAATTGAACTGGTATCGATCGCGACCTTGGTTGCGAAGCTACGAAACGCTTGAGGAAGGCGCGGTGAGTACCAGATTGTGAGGTTGGGTTCAGGTGCTGGCCCAAGGTTGTAGAGCGTCTGCAAAAATCGAAAACTGGTTTTCGTCACCAGCGGTCTGCCATCATCGCCCATGCCACCGATCGATTCAGTGACCCACGTCGGATCACCGGCGAAGAGTTCGTCGTATTCCGGAGTCCGCAGAAAACGAACGATCCGCAGTTTGATAACGAAATCATCAACGATCTCCTGGGCTTGCTTCTCGGTTAACGTCCCTGCCTTCAGGTCACGTTCGAAGTAGATGTCGAGAAATGTTGACGTTCGGCCCAAAGACATTGCGGCGCCGTTCTGCTCCTTCACAGCGGCGAGGTATGCAAAATACAGCCACTGCACAGCTTCGCGCGCAGTACGTGCCGGTTTCGAAATATCGAAGCCGTACCTCAAAGCCATGTGGTGCAGCTCTTTTAGCGCACGGATCTGTTCGCTGAGCTCCTCTCGATCGCGAATGATTTCGTCGGTGGACATCGCGGAGTCGAGGTTCTCTTTTTCCTGTTCCTTGTGCTCGATCAGTCGAGCTACGCCATACAGTGCGACTCGCCGGTAATCCCCAATGATGCGGCCACGCCCGTATGCATCAGGCAATCCCGTCAGTATGTGTGAACTTCGGCAGCTTCTGACGTCTGCGGTGTAAGCGTCGAAGACACCTTCGTTATGCGTCTTGCGATACTTTGTAAATGTGTCGACTACGTATGGGTCAGGCTCGTATCCATATGTTTTCAGCGCATTGAGAACCATGCGAAGCCCACCATTCGGCATGATGGCACGCTTGAGCGGTGCGTCGGTTTGCAACCCGACAATCACTTCATTCTCGCGGTCGAGATAGCCGGGCGCATGAGCAGTGATTGAGCTCGGAACTTGCGAAATAGCAAGGACGCCTTTCCGCCGTTCTTCAACGAATAACTCGTTCAAGTGATTCCAGATGTTCTTAGTCCGATCTGTAACGGTCGCAAGGAAAGATCCGTCACCCTCGTATGGCTCGTAATTCTGCTGAATGAAGTCGCGGACGTTGATGTTGCGTTGCCAGAGTCCACCGGTGAATCCATCCCATTCCGGACCAACTGACGTTTTTGCGATTTCCTGTGTTGCGGGTGTAGCCATGTTCGTGCTCCTATTCATCCGGCGGCCTTCGCCAGTCCAAGCAGAGATCCTGTGTGTCGCGCAATCATCAATTCTTCGTTCGTCGGAATTACGAGAACGGAGACGTTGCTATGTGAAGTCGAAATCTTTGACATGCCTTTTGTGTTCGCTTCTTCATCAAGGTCAATGTTCAGCCACCTTGAAGCCTCACAGATGCGTTTGCGAATTTCGGGTGAGTTCTCGCCAATGCCGGCAGTAAAAACAAGACCGTCAACTCCTCCCAGCACTGCTGTTAGTGCGCCGATTTCTTTCGCAACACGATAGACGAAGTAATCAACTGCGAGGCGCGCCTCGGTTTCAGGACGGCCAAGCAGGTCTCGCATGTCGTTGCTGAGTCCGGAGATTCCGAGTAAACCGGATTTTTTGTAGAGGAGCGTCTCGACGTCTGTAACTGAAAGCTTCAGGCCTTGAAATAGATGCAGTACGACTCCTGGATCAATTGACCCGGGGCGAGTGCCCATGCACAAACCATCGAGTGCAGTAAAACCGAGCGTGCTGTCTACACTCTTCCGGTTTTTGAGCGCACATAGACTTGAGCCGCTTCCGAGATGAGCAACGATGATTCGACGGTCCGCAATCTCCGGAGCGAACTCTGGTAACACCGAAGCGATGTATTCGTAAGACAGTCCGTGAAAGCCATACCGCTGTAGCCCTTTTTCCCGGAAATTCTTTGGAAGCGGAATGAGTTCGGCGACTGCCGGTTGGCCCCGATGAAAGCTCGTGTCGAAGCACGCGACCTGAGGTACTCCGGGCAAGCGCTCTATTGCTGCTTCAATGGCGGCGAGATTGTATGGTTGGTGAAGAGGAGCTAACGGAGCCAACTCGTGCAGTGCTTTAAGAACCTGCTCGGTTATTACGACCGGGCCTTTGAAGTTTGCACCGCCATGAACGACGCGATGACCAACTCCCACTACCCGCGACCCACCATATTTTGATCTGAGCCAAGCAGCCAGAGCCTTCACAGCCTCGCGTCCGTCGCTGACCGAAATCTTCTCATTCGCAAGACTCTGCCCGTTCGCGTCTTTCACCGACAGGCGAGGTGACGTTCCGATGCCTTCTATTTGTCCCCTAGCTTCGAGACGCCAGCCTTCGCCTGCCGGTCGCTGAAAAACACAAAACTTCAGACTCGACGAACCTGCGTTCAGTACAAGTGCATAGTCGTCCATCGGGTAACTCCTAATGCGTCGTGCGCCGCGCATGAGCTACCAACTTAGCGACTGCGCAGCTTGCAATCCTTGAACGCACACTGTCGGCACGACTGGTTAGAATCACAGGCACCCTGGCGCCCAGCACCATGCCCGCACTATCTGCGTTAGCAAGAAAGCTCAACTGCTTGGCGAGGATATTACCGGCCTCGAGATCAGGTGCGATTAGGATGTCGGGATCGCCTGCAACAGAAGATTTGATCCCTTTCGTTTCGGCGGCTTGTTTACTGATGGCGTTGTCAAATGCTAATGGTCCATCGAGACTTGCGCCGGTGATTTGTCCGCGCTCAGCCATCTTGCAAAGAGCAGCCGCATCGATTGTCGCGGGCATCTTTGAAGTCACGGTTTCGACGGCGGCAAGAATTGCAACCTTCGGTTTTTCGAGTCCCAGTGATCGTGCGAGATCGATTGCGTTTTGACAGATGTCGACCTTGTCTTCGAGAGTCGGCGCAATATTGATTGCAGCATCCGTGACGATTAGCACCTTGTGATATGTGGGTACGTCCATTACAAACACATGGCTGATTCGTCGACCCGTGCGCAACCCGCCTTCACGCGAAACGATCGCCGACATCAGTTCATCCGTATGGAGGCTGCCTTTCATCAGGATTTCAGCCTTCCCTTGCCGGACGAGCTCAACGGACTTGGCAGCGGCTGCGTTGCTGTGCGGTACGTCAATAATTTCCAAGTCGTTGAGATCGATTCCAGCCGATGCCGCGGTCTCGGCAATCCTTGCGGCTGGTCCAACCAGCAATGGAACAATTAAGCCTCGCCGGGCGGCTTCGACAGCTCCAGACAGCGCCGTCGCTTCACAGGGATGGGCGACTGCTGTTGCGACTGGCGCAAGGCCTTCGCACCGCGATAGAAGTCGTTCATATTTTCCAGTTCCAGTCGCTTGACTCATGGTATTGATCTCCTGTTGATGAGACACCCCTAAGGCTAGTCTTGGCGCGCTGCTGGTCCAGTTTCTTTCAAGAGCAAGGTGATAATGATTGCAAGGGCAACTCCGAACAGCAGTGGCGCAAACGTTACCTGATAATGCTCGAGGCCAAGTCGCTCAGTGCCACCGGATACTTGCAACAGAATCCCGCCGAACACCGGACCCAACAACGCGCTAAAGGTGAAGTTCAAGAAGTTCACGACGCCCGTCGCGGTCCCACCGACCTCTGGTGGGTTTGCTTCTTTGATAATCGTGTAAGGCAACATTGCGGCACCGGACGCAATTCCGGCAACGAGTCCTATTGAATAGGGCGGAAAGACGGTTGGACTGCCAAACAGAATCCAGGCGAGGCAGGTGAACAGGACAAGTCCACCTGCAATGATTATCGGCTTGCGTCTACCGATGCGATCAGAGATGAAACCAAGCAGCGGACACCCAATAATCCAACCTAAGGGAACTGTCGCAGAACGCATCACGGCATTGCCGTAGTCCATACCGTGTGCTTCCTGCAGATAGCGTACTCCCCAGATCATGTCGAAGATGGTGGTAGGGATAAAGAGTAGTCCGGCGATCAGACCGCAAAGGATCGACTGCGGATTCTTGAATACGGTCGCAAAAGCAGAAGCCGTTGCCTTAAGCGAGGCTGAAGGCTCACCACTTCTTTTTTCTCTTTTTGGTATGAGTAAAAAGAGCAAGACTGCAATAAGCAATCCGCCCACTCCCATTGCTATCCAAAAGACATTCCAGGGCAGGCCCCGTCCAATCAATGGCCCAACGACAAACTGGCCGGCTGATCCGCCGGCCATTCCAAACATTTGCGTAACACCGATAAGAGTCGCAGCGCGTGAGGGTGAGAAATGCTTCGTCGCGATGTAGATGGCGCCTACGAGAGCAAATACTCCGCCGGCTCCCTGCAGAAACCTCCCGGCGCTGGCCAATTCGCGATTGCCGGTTGAGAACAGCAACGCTCCTAGACCAACCACAGCGGCGGCACCCGGCAAAAGTCGCCTTGGTCCCATGCGATCCATGGCGGCACCGGCAACGAGACTGAAAGGCGAATACCCGTAGTAAAAGAGACCGAGTATTGAAGCAACTCCGAGCGCGCTTACAGCAAAAGCCTCAGATAATTCCGGCATCATGACCGAAGGCGCCGACCGAAGGGCATACTGATAGAAGTAGTAGACCGCGGTTAAGACCCAGGCAACCGCGGCCATCCTGACGCCTGCGCCTGATTGGGCACTGCTGATCTGACGCGCGACTGCTTGTGCCATCGAGGTCTCCGTCTACACCTCACTGATCTTCGACTGGTTCCCAACTCTTGTCGGGGTTGAAGCGTTCGATCGTCTTCGCGATCTCCAGAGTGTTTGGACCCAGGTCCTTTTGGTAGACCACTCCGTCGTTACTCACCATGAAGGTTTTCACGCCTGTCACCCGATACTGCGCGGGTGCGGCGATGAGCGCGAAGCCACCAATCATCGCTCCTTTCACGACATAATCCAGCTCGCCCAAAGGTGCAGCTGGTCCCTGACCTTTCAAAACTTTGAAGTAGTAACCATGGTAGGGTTCCGTTTTGGTCGTGTAGCCTCGTTCGATCGCTTTCGCTACGTTCTCGCCCACTGGTCCACCCCACGTACCGTCGCTGTTTTGCCACGCTAGACCATCCTGTTTGCCCGGTGTGGCGATGATTCGTTGCGCGTACTGATTTACGGATGAGCCGTCGTGCTTCGTTAGCGCGTACTCGTGTTGGGCCTCGACAAATCCGCGACAGATTTGGATCGCATCCAGCTCATTGCTTCCGATGCGTCGATACAGGATTTCCTGTCGTCCGGCAGCGGAATCAAAAAACCAGCTCTTGCCGCGTTTTACGATTGGCACAGGAAACGGCCAATCATCGTCTCCAACAGAAAGAAATGCTCGGTTTGATTTCACAGCGACGTTCATTCGAGAACGGGCCAGCGCCGCGAACTTGTTTGCATTCTCGCGATCGCGAGCCGGTTCACCCGTCTGAATAATGTCGGAGCTATTCGGCCCGAGGACCTCTTTCAGCTCGTTGACGTCAAACTTTTCAGCGGCATCGATAAGCGCGTTAGCCGCGTCCTGCGGGGTCGCAAAAGTTTTTCCCTTTTCACTCGCTGCTGCCTGAGCGTTGGTTCGAGGTGCAGTCGCGAGCACACACAAGCAGACGACCAGTGCAGTCGCACCCACGAATATTAGGAGCGACCAATCCAAAGATTTAGAGTTCAACGTTGTACTGTTCTTCATGATTCTTCACCTCCGTCGACCGCCACCACCTCGGCCTCCACCTCCGCCTCCGCGACTGCCGCCGCTGAAGCCTCCGCCACCGCGACTGCCACCGCCGAAGCCTCCCATGCTTGAGGCGCCACGGCTGCTGCTGGCTCGAGCACCACTGCCGCTAAAGCCTCCGGAACCTCCACCAAAACCACCGCTACGATTTCCTCCAAGTCCGGAGGAGCCTCCACCACCTACGCTGCGATTTCCGACGCGATCACCTCCGGCGAAAGATCCGCTGCCGCCCCTTGAACGATCGCTTACTCCAGATCCGCTTCGATTCGGGATGTTGCTGCGGTCGCTAACACCACCGCGATTCCCAGCTCCGCCGCGATCACCAACTCCACCACGATTTCCGGCACCGCCTCGATCACCGACTCGTCCGCGATCGCCAACGCCACCACGATTACCGCGATCGCCGACGCCACCACGATCACCGATACCTCCGCGGTCGTTGCTTCTGAGGTTGCCGCCTTGCCGACCGATGTCCCTTTGCGCAGCGCGCTGGCGGTTTTGTAGAGAATCACCGCGCGCTGTTCCACCGAATCTATTCGCAGTTGATCTGTCTCCGTACGGCGCACCACCACGATGTGAGGGATTGTGTTGCCACTTATTACCGCCGCCGCGATTGCCACTGATGTTGTTCACGCGGTTCCCGCCACTGATATTCGTGTTGCGATTGAAGTTGTTGTTCATGTTGATGTCGATATCGTTGCCTCCCCAACCGCAGCCCCAACCCCAGCCGCCACCCCACGCAGCGCCCATGGCCCAGCCCACGCCGAATGAGATCGCGCTCGCCGCAATTACTGCTCCGGTTGACGGCGGGTAATAAATCGGGGGATACGGGTAAGCCGGTGCTCCGTAAACCACCGTCGGATTGTATGAAGGTACATACACGACTTCCGGATTGGCTTGTTCTATGACGATCACCTGTTTACTTTCAACCGTCTGAGTCTCGACCTTTTGTTGCTGATTCGACGCTAGTGCTCCACTTCCTTGAGCCTTATTACGCATTCGCTGAATCGCGTCCATTACGTCGCTCTGTTGTGCAAGAAACGCGTTGCCCAAATCGGTGGTCCATTGAATGTCGTCCGACAGACGCTTCACGACATCAGGTAAAGCGGCCATCGCCTGAATACTCGGATCCCAGGGTTGGTTCTTGACTGCATCAGCCAGCTTCTTCTGGTCCTTAACAATACCCGGATTCTTCTCCAGCCATTGTTGAAGCTGGATGATCTCCAATGGATAAGTAGAAGCCACAAGTGTCTGACTGAGCAGGTTGTCGGGATAAAGCGCGATCGGCGCGACCAGCGAATCAAGCTGCTCGGGCGGGATCTTCACTGTGTCCTGCGTAGCCGGTTCCTTGGCGTGGCCGGCGAGCAGAAGCGCATTACCCGGGACAAGTAAAATTGCACACGTGACGGCAATCAGCCATCGAATGGATCGCGGATGTACTGATTGCAAACTCTTGGCTTTCATTTCACACCTCCGCTTAATTGTTTGCACCGCTTTTATGCGGTGACCGGAGAGAGTCACTTAACGTTCGCTGCCTCCCACTGCCGAACCTTTCTTCTCGCCTCATCGAAGATCCGTTCGTAGTTTCTCTTCCGTACTTTCTCGTTAGCTTCCGTTGTCAACAGTTTCCAAAACGGTTCGTACTGGTAAAAAACTTTCAGGTACTTTTCCTGGTTTGCAGGAGCGACTTCATCTGTGCCGAAGACGAAACGGTCGGGATAGCGGTTGACTATATCGGCCGCATTTTTCGTCGACTCGGGCGTAGCTACGATGTATTTCGCGACCTCATCCCACGAAATATCGAAATAGACATGACTCAGTTGCGGGTCTTTAATGATGTCCTCGACGATCGCGCCCTGCTCTTTAACGGGCCGGATGATCCGGCCAACTCCGATGTGCGCCCAGATGAAGGTCGCATTCGGATGTCGTTTGAAAAGAGCTTTCATCTGGCTGGCGTATGCCGGGGCAGCACCGGGTTTCGCGAATGGCACATCGACGTCGTTGTGAATCAAGATGACGAGGCCCACTTCAGTTGCGAAGTCGATCAACCGATCGAGTGCCTGATCGCTCAGACTCGCGACCTCACCCGCGATCTTTGCTGAAACAAACTCTTTGTGAATGGAGAATTCACCTATGCCGCTGAAAACTCCGGGAAAGGCTTTGAGTACGCGGCGAATATGATCCGCTGCATACATGTCCGTTGGATTGAAACCAGTGATCATGGGATCGAACCGCGCCTGTTCTTCCTTCGAAAGAGATTTGTAGGCCATCGCGATCCACGCATCAGTAAACGAGTAGTAGTAGAGTGGCGCGTCTGAGTTGAGGTAGTAAGTAGGCGCACGATCGCCATCGACGCGATACGACCATTGCTGCTGGAGTGGGATACCGAACAGCGCCACTCTGCCAACTTTGTTCCCCATGATTTTCAGGAAGTCGTGAATGTCAGTTCCTTCCTGCACATAGTTGGTCAGATGAAAGTGAGTGTCGTTTACGAGATAGTCGCTGGCGCGCGCGCCGTTCGAGTCAGACTGAGCGCTCGCAAGGGACGGACTACCTACTATCGTCGCTACGATTAGTGCAACGACAGCGGATCTCAATCGCGACCTGAACCACTCCCCTCTAAACATGCCACCTCTCAAAGTGGATTGACCTGAGCTCCGGGCTCACGGTCACAGCCTACGTACGCCCATTAACTTGATCGCGCTGTTTCCGTACATCTCGACATCAATCGATTTGCCGTCTAACAGCTTTATTTTTGCCGCGTAGATCAGTGCTCCCGTTCCTTCTTCTCTTCCTTTGCTGTTCGCCTTTAGATCGAGCTGAAGAATCCCAAACTCATAGTCTCTTGACCTTCCCGAGTAGTAGGCCTCGAGAAAACCAACAGGACGATCACCAACTGCGTAGATCCGCCTGCCAGTTTCCGTGCGATGAGAGCGAATGAGTTTCAGATCGTAGAAGCCGACGCGACCGCTTAGCGTGATCTTGCCGATCGACTTGGCCTTTTCCAGCGCCTTCAGCAATGCGTCTGGACCACCTTCGACCAATGCCGCAGCCATCACCTTTGCTTCGGCGTCACTTGTGTAGCTGTTGATATACAGATCAATGTTGGCTTTAGCTCCCGCGCCGATCATTGCCGGCCCGGCGCCACTCGGGAGGTAAGCCAGCGCGCTAAACTTTTGCTTCTTTGGCTTTGCTTCTTCCTGCGGCGGCGCTGATGAACGCACCGGCATTCCTAGTAAGAGCGAGAAAGCAACAATAGATAGACAACAGACGATTAGAATTCTTACCCTCATGTTTCGCTCCTTTCAGAGACTGTTAACTAACACTAGAATGCCAACTCAACAGACGAATGAAACACCCAGCCCCTTCCGCCCACGGGGTACGCAACTGATGTGTAGCCAACAGGCGATTTAAAGAGATAGAGGACTTCGTTATTCCACCTCACGACCTTGTTCTGAAATGGAAACCAGTTTGTTCCGAAACGAAAATCCCAGGGGTTACCGTACTGACCGAAGATCTTTGAGTTCCCAATGTAGAGTTGTAATTTCTTGGGAATGAGCATCGCCGTTCCCTGGATCTGATACCCGTGATCGAAACGCCGTGGAATTCCTTCAGTATTCGTCCCGCGAAAGTTGTCCAGCCACCGCCAGTAGTACTCGCCCTCGAGCGAATAGCCCCGATATTTGAAGCCTCCATCAAGGGAAATCATTCTCCAACGGGCATCTGTAATCGTGACGCCTGTACCGAAAATGTCGGGAGTGAAGATGACCGTCCCGTCCGAAAGGCGGAGCTGAGTGTTTTCAAACTGCTCCGAGTTCGGCTGACTTTCCTTGTTCTCGTCGCTGCGACTGAAATGAAAGCCTAAGCGCGTGGAAAACTTTTCATGATGGAAGAAATCACCCCAGCCCTGATCGCTAAATCCTTTTTCGAAATCACCCGTAGGGAACCAAATCAAAGCGCTGGACAACGTGTTCAGTCCGTTGTCGAGTCGAGACGCCGGAACACCAAGCGTGCTCATGTTGTTGCCGACCATGACCTGATACTTGAGCCTGCTCGCCAGCTGACCAGTGGCCCAAAAACCTGACGTGTATGAAGGCCGCATGAATTCGTCCGCGATCATGCGACTGTCCACGTTGGGCCAGAATGGGAAATTTCCTTCGACACTTCGCGTGCCCGGCAAGGATCTGATACCTCCACCGAGCGTCAGATACTTACTGAACGTGTATTGAAGATTACCTGCAAGGACCACCTGCGCTCCCTGACCCTGATTGGCATTGGAAGTCCACGCATACAGGAAGTACCGAAGTTTCGGGTTCATGATCCAGCCGAGAAACTTGATTTGAAGCTTCTGCAACTGGACATCCTGGCGCTGTTGAACGCTCTTCGTATTACCGAAGGCGTCCACATAGCTTGGATCTAGACCACGTTGATTCAGGTATCGAACATAGGTGTAGATACTCACACTCATGTCACCGTATTCGGTGTTGATGAGTTTGAACCCCAGGTTCGGCGTGTAACGGCCGTTGAAATTTTTATCGTCATCCTGACTCGTTGCCGCCGAGGCTACCGGTTCCGGCGCCACTTCCTCTTTCGTACCAGCGGACGTCGTAATCGGCTCAGGCGTCGGTGGGGTCGAAGCAGGAGCATGTGACGCAGCGGCTTGCGCGGCCTCCAGTTTATCCAGTCGCTCCTGGAGACTTTTGATCAGTCTTAGTAATTCGAGACGTTCGTCTTCTGTTACAGGCTCTTTCGCAGGAGTGGAGCTTGCCGTCGGCGCCGGCACAGGCTCAGCCCGGCCTCGATCCTGTGGACCTTGCACCTGCGCAAAAGCGACAAGCTTAAGAACTATCCCACACCCAACTAACAACACCGTGCGCATGCCGTAACGCCGGTTTGTTGTGCATTGATAGAAACGCAACGGCATCTCCTTCTCCGTGGTCCTTAGGTTTCTGTTGTTGCGTTGGTCTACTCACCTTTCAATCCGACTGATCTAGGAGAAAAAAGATTTAGATCGAGCCGTCCCGCGACGAATTCAATTACCTTTTGGGCTTTCACACTGTTGCCCGCCTCGTCGAGTGGTGGAGCAAACACAGCGATCGCTCCTTTGCCCGGAACGACGGCTACGATGCCACCGCCAACACCGCTCTTCGCCGGCAGCCCAACGTGCCATGCCCAGCCTCCCGAGCCGTCGTACAACCCGGCCATTGTCATGGTTGAGAGAATGTAAGGAACGTACTCGGCCTTGATTACCTGCTCGCCGGTTGCCGGGTTCTTGCCATTGTTGGCAAGCGTCGCGCCCATTCGTGCCAGCTGCGAAACATTCACACCGACAGAACATTGCTTGGTATAGACATCGACTGACTCGAACGGATCGGCGTAGATGCGATCGTACTTGGCGAGCAACATTGACAACGCTTTGTTACCCGTGTTCGTAGCGGCTTCGGATTTGTAGACTTCGTCGATGAGCGAGAGTTTTTCGCCCGCGCAACGGCTGTAGAAGTTGAGAATCTTGTTCCACTTCTCATCCGCAGTCTTTCCGGAAATCAAACTAACCGTAGCAATCGCGCCCGCATTTACATATGGGTTCCCGGTGTGAGTCGGCATGTCGGCTACAGCCGGGACCGAGTTAAACGCACGGCCCGTTGGCTCGGATCCCACCTTCTGAAAAACCTTATCTGGTCCAAGCTCCTCCATCGCCAGCGCTTGTGAGAACACTTTGGAGATCGATTGGATCGAAAACGAGTAACTGGTATCACCGAGCGACACTACCTGGTTGTCGGTCGTTACGATGGCAATGCCGAAGAGTTTCGAATCGACGTGCGCGAGGTACGGAATATAGTCGGCGTTCTTTCCACCAGTATCATTCTTGAATTTTTCATACGCCTCTTTAACCACAGCCTCAACCTGTGCTCGATTCGGAGCGACTGGACTGGTTTTCTGTGCCAGGCTCGAGAGTGGGGCTAAGGTAAGAGTCGTCGCCACTAACAGCGCCCCCAAAATCCCTGCGCGTCTCTCCTTCAACATTTCGTTTCTCCTTTCTGAGAGCCTGATTAGATGGAATTAAGACAAAGATCTCGTCCTCAAAAACTCCATGTCTTTGAGAAGTTGTATTTGAAAGAAAACTGGATCCGAAAATCATCGGAATGGAAGCCGTCGAGGAAGTTCTCTCTTCTTCCCCACTGAAACTCGCCGCCGACCATTACGTTCTCGTAGGGATAGTAGAGAAGATTACCGAGAGCGTAGTGGCCACGATGAAACGCGTCGGCTGTTTGCCCATTCGAGTTGTCGATACTCAACATCGAATATCCAATTGCCGAGCTGAATCGTTTGTTCCAGTTGTGATCGAGAAATGCGACCATGCTGTACATCGGAAGAGCGACACCTGTAATCGGCCGTCGCGGATCTCCTCCGGGCGTTAGCTCAATACCGACATCCACGGGCGCGTCATTCATGTAGTTCTGAATTCCCTGGCCAAAGACAAACGCCAACCGAGCCGTATTGTTTTCACCGAACTTGAGATTTGATGTGAAGTTGAGACCGGCACCGACCTCCGTACCGTCCAAGTCGAATTGGTCGTCGATCGTATCTACCCACTTAATTCGCCTGAGCATTCCTGCGACCTGGAAATAACCCCACTCTCGAGTGAATCGAACATTCCCTGAAAGGTCAGGCAGGTCGAACTTAGGCCGAATACCCTGTAACTCAATTCGATCCGAAAACTGACCTTGGTCGGCACTCGCACCAGGTCGCTCGAGCGCGAGTGTTACTGAGTTACGACCCTTCAACGGCATCCAGCGAACCTGCACGTTGCGGAAGAACACCATTCCATTCGGTCCCCAGTACTCCAATGAGTTCGGAAACACATCGATGTCCATGAATGGACTCCATGTTTGGCCCGCGCCAAACTTGCCCAGCTCGCCGTACGCGTGACGTAGACGGAACGTTGTCTGTCCCGCGTCCACACCAGTTCCGAATAGTTCAAATTCGAATTGCGTCTTCAGCTCTCCATACTTGGTAGGCGTCGAAGATTTAACTCCGAGCCGGCTTTGCCTCACTCCCCAATAGGTTTTGCCGTTCGGGGCGAATTCATCCTTGAAAGCCGGCAGCTTCACTGGACGAATAACGTCGAACCAGTTCGGATCGTTTTGCTTGAACTGATAGCCGGCGTCGAGCATCGCAAAGCCGTAAACCTGAAACGTGCTCTCTCCACTTTTGTCCTGTGGCTTAGTGGGAGTCGCAGGTGCTGACGGAGACGACTCAGAAACCGCTGCGGGTGAATAACCAGCCTGGACGATCGCCGGCTCGGAATTCTTTTTGGATTCGATAGCGCCGATTTGAACTTTCAGATCACTGACAGTTTTTTCCAACTGCTGCAATCTCTCTTTTAATTGCTCTACCTCGGGTGTTTGTGATTGAGAGTCGGGGGACTGCGCGAAGGTCAAGCGTCCTTGAGTGAAGATCACAGCGAGTGAGATCAGTGACAGTCCGAATATTCTTCTCCATTGAGTATGACCTGTAAAGTTCATCAGAGCTCCTCCGCCATCGACGTGTTTGTATCTGAGATCAGGCGATAACCCGTTGTGAGCGAATCGTACTTAAGCCCTATTTGGCGCGTAACTCGCAAAAGTACTAGGAAGGCGCTGAGGTAATAGCTGCAGTAGTTTAGGGGCGACATACTGGGTGCGCCGGCGTCTTGCCCGCTCTGACCGATCACGACGCAAAACGAGAGGCCGCGCCCAGTGAAGGAATAGTGAGTGGTCCATGCTATCGACGATGACGCGCACCGGATCATATTGCCGATCACCGGTGCGCGAATTTCTCTAAAATGAGGATCTCATTACTTCGGTGGTGGTGGATACTTGGCCAGGAGCTTAGCCATCGCTTTGTCCAGGTTCTTCTGTACCTTTTTTGGATCCTTCCCCGAACCTAAAGTCTTTGAAGCTTCACCCCGCCAGATTTGCTCTTTCTTTGCGACGTCATAGATATCAAGATTTAGGGTACCGATGTTGATAGTCGAAGTCGTCGTGGTTGTCGTCTGCATACCTCCCCATCCGCCCCAGCGACCATAGCCCCAGAGGTCTCCTCCGGTGCTGTATGAGTTCCACTGCTTTTCCTGATTGACGGCTGCTTGATATGCAACGACTAAATCGGGATTATCTTCGGTCTTGGTCAAACCCTTCTTCGCTAGTTGCGAGTCAATCGACTCCATGATCTGCCTGTCGATCAGCTGATTCGGATACTGCGCATTGGGTACCCTGACCCATTTGTAGGTCTTGTATTTTGAGAAATCAGTGCCAGGCAGGAAGTTATACTTGATGTTCTGTGCCAGCGCGGAAGAACAAAACAACACGAACATCGCCCCAGCCAGGGAGACTTGAAATACTCTGCGTACGGCTTTCACTTTCGTCACCGTCCTTATCTTAGTAATCGTGGAATTTGCAGGATTTTAGAGGGCTTTCGAAGGAATTCTTACTCGCACTTTTTACAGGAGATGAGTAGCGCCGTCAGAACTTCCATCCGAGCGAGGTGCTGACGCCCAGGTCATTCTTCTCAGCCGAGACCGGAGGTTTGCTATCGAAGTTCTCGTAAAGATGGAATCCCCAATAAAGGTCTTTTGCCACCTTGATGCGGAGGTCGGAGGTCGCTTGCATCCTCATGCGTCCGGGTGTTGTAAGGCTCGGATATAAGACGAAGCGCGATCTGATGTCGGTGGTCGTAAAGCGAAAGGTGAGGAAGTCGACGCCGGTGATTGCATCAGCATTAACGGTGCGCGTTTGATTTGTTGTGACTGAATACTTTTCGCGCGTTGCTACCACGCCAGCAAACACGGACAGCCGAGTCTGCTCTCGTTGCACGAGATTCCGACCAAGAAGGCCGCCCACAGTAGTTCTAAGATCCAGGCTTTGTTGATCGCTGGTTAGAAAATCGAGCAGTCCGCCTACGTAGTATTTCGGTGTTAACTGTTTCGTGTACTCAAACGTAAATTGTCTCCGCGCGCTACTACTTCCCTTCGGTTGACCGCTGAAAGCCGAATCAATACTTGCCGTGAACGCATCACTGCGTCGTCGATAAGTAGTTGTGGCCAACAGTTGGGCCTGATACTGATCGTTGCCGCTGGTGAAGCTGAAACCAAGATCGATTGAGCCTTCTAACTGACGCAAGAAACTGGTTTCGACGGGTGTAATCCTCAGCACATCTGTATGCCTAACTTTTACGTTGTCGTTTTCCGCACCGATTGAGAAATTTCCTTCTGCAAGTCCGGAGACTGAACCGACGCGCAATGAGCCGGTATATCGTTGGCCGTTGATGAGCAAAATTAGAAACGCAGATTTGCTTTCCAGACGTTCAATCTTGGACCAATCAAGGCGCACCGCCTCAGCCATGTAGTCCGCTTTGAACTTCAGTTCGCCCCGCTGAAGTCCTTTTATTTCACCAGTCAGGCGATCACCATTCTTTAGAACCACCACATCATCGTCGCGGCCCACTGCCAGCGGACACGTAAAGACCAGGAGCGTTATAACCATGCTGAGGAGTCGTTGCGATCGATTGAGTGCGTTCATTGTTCCCCGCGAAGACGTTCGCGCTGGACGAAAAAGGGTTTCCTCACAATCTGTTAAAGCCTTCTGAAGAGAATTAATCATAGTGACGCGGAAACTCCGGCAGTACTCGCAAAATTGCGAGTAGCCATGCCCTGCCGATGCAAATCAGGCACTGGCAAAATTGCCAGTATTAATAGGGTTTGGGGCTAGCTAACATCGGCTGTCACATTCCGTAAGTTGAAGTACTAACGGACCGACCCTCTAAGAATTTCCGTGGTTGGACAAATTAGAGGCTTACCAATCCTTTTCACATGAGGGAGTAAAAATGAGAGTTCAAACCCACACCACCAGAAGCTTGAAGACATTCACGTTCTTGCTCCTTCTCGTTGGAGCTATAACCGTTTTTCCCGCAGAATCGCGCGTCTTCGGTTTTCCGCAAGACACACAAATACGACAGATCCCGGAAGGACAGAAGGTTTCTAAATTCAAGGGCGTTGTCGTAAAGCGAGATCCTGACTCGTTCACGATGAGCGATACGATGGGGGGACCACAGACTGTGGTTCTTCTTACGGAAAGTACAGAGGTGAAGAGTCACAAAAGAGGCGTCTTCAGAGGCTCAAAAGAGTATGGCGCCAGCTACGTACTTCGGGGGCTACGACTCGAAGTGGATGGCGTCGGTAATTCACAAGGCCAATTGGTTGCCGACAAAATCCGATTCGACGAACAAGACTTGAGAGCGGCCCAAGCTCTTAAATCAACTGTAGATCCGATGGAAGCGGAAATGCGTGAGAAGCTGAAACAACAACAAGCAGAATCGGAACGACTTGCTGGACAAATAGCAGAAACCCAAGCCATTGCCCAAACTGCGAGAGAAGAGGCGGCGAAAGCCCAGTCGACCGCGGATTTAGCCAACAATCGGATTAATGGACTTGACGATTTTGATCCGATAAAGACCATCACCGTCTACTTCAAGACCAACAGTGCGATTCTCGGACCACAAGCGAAGTCCACGATTGATACTGCTGCAGCCTGGGTCAAAACTCAGAATACAAAGGGCTGGGTTATGGCGGTCATTGGATACGCTGACTCGACAGGTAATTCAGCTCGTAACCGCGACTTGAGTGAACGTCGTGCGAACGCTGTCATTTATTACATAGTGACTAAGTACAAGATGCCACTCCACCGGTTGGTCCAACCCTTCGGATACGGCCAATTAGAACCGGCGGCGGAAAATAAGACAGCAGAAGGTCGTTCGAAGAATCGGCGGGTCGAAATCAGGTTGATGGTGAATAAGGGAATTGCCGGCACCGTCAGCGGCAAGTAGACATCTAACTTCCTCACAACCGCAGCGGGCCGGTGCTGTACACCGGTCCGCCTTCCTCAAACAATTCCACTAGCACGATCTTGCTCTACGGATTGTTGGTGCCTTGAGCTTTCATCTTCGGACGCGTGATACCTAGCTTTTTCATTAGCGCACGAAGCTTGCTGGGATGAACCTTCAAAGCAGCCGCCGCTCCATAAGGCCCTTCTATCCTCCAGTAGCTTTTGTTGAGTGTTTGAAGGATTAGATTGTACTGGCTCTGTTCGAGAGTTTCTCCAACAGCTGCAACCTTCGCACTATCTTGACTATCAGATACAACGTGCGAAGCTGTTCCGGCAGATTGCGTCGAGCCAAAGCTGTCGAGCAGATGCAGCTTGGTGCCCTGGGTAATGATCACCGCACGCTCGATCACATTTTTTAGTTCACGAATATTGCCGGGCCACGGGTAGTTCCTAAGTGCAGCCATCGTCTCTTTTGGAATACTGTCGATCTCCTTGCCAAACTTGCGGCTATATTCCTTTACAAAGTGCCTCGCGAGGGTTGGAATGTCTTCCTTGCGCTCGCGTAACGGCGGCAAGATAATCGGGAAGATACTCAAGCGATAAAACAAGTCAGCGCGGAACAATCCCTTTCGCACCTCGTCTTCCAGATCGCGATTGGTCGCTGCGATGATGCGGACATCAACGCGCACGGTGCGGCTGCTTCCTACGGGTTCGAACTCACCTTCTTGAAGCACGCGAAGCAGCTTCGCCTGCAGGTCAAGAGGTATTTCGCCAACTTCGTCTAAGAAGATCGTGCCGCCATTCGCAATTTCAAACCGTCCTACGCGACGCGCAGTCGCACCTGTAAAGGCGCCCTTATCGTGACCAAATAACTCGCTCTCGATTAGATCCGCCGGCAAGGTAGCGCAATTCACTTTCACTAACGCGTGATTATGACGGGGACTGCGACTGTGAATGGCGTGGGCCAACAACTCTTTACCAGTGCCGGTCTCACCGAGAATCAAAGCCGTCGTGTCCAGCGGTGCGACTTGCTCCGCCAGGTGCAAGACTTTTGTAAGTGACTCGCTTTGCCCGATTAGCTCGCCAAAATCGCTGGCGACCTTTATCTCCTCTTTCAGATAAATGTTTTCTTCATGGAGACGATCTTTCAATTGCTCGAGCTCGAGGAGAGCGGTCTTGAGTGACTCCTCAGCGAGCTTGCGTTTGTTGATATCAATGTTCACTCCGATCATCCGCTCGGGCTGACCGTCCGCCGACCGTATTAGGCGCCCCTGCGAGGCCACCCATAACACCTCGCCGTCCTTCCTTACGATGCGGAACTCATCGGAGTATTCCTCACCTCGGGCGATGACCTCACTAACTTTACGTAACGCTCCATCACGGTCGTCGGGATGGATGAACTCTGCAAACCGCTGTAGCGTTGACTCGCCCTCACCCGGCTCTAACCCGAGTAGACGCCAGATCATCTCGGACCAGACTGATTCGCCAGTTGGGATGTCCCACTCCCACGTCCCAACGCGCGCAGCCTGCTGTGCGAGCCGCAATCGACTCTCGCTCTCGCGCAACGCCGATTCGCGCCGAGCTAATTCCGCTTGAGAATGAGCCTGCTCAAGTTCCCAGGGGAGTTGATAGAGGTAACCGGGAGACTTGACTACAAGACGGGTCGCCCCAAGCTCAAGACCTTGACGCGCCAATTCTTTTTCTGACTCGTCGCAAAGCAGCACTACTGGGACATCCTGGTCAGCTCTGTGCCGCAACTCTCTCAACACCTCCAGCGCATTCAGCTGAGGCAACTGGAACTCCATGAGCACAGCGTCATCCCGTCCGTCTTGCCGGTCGAACTCCGAGAGCAATTGGGCCCCGTCAGACACGACATGGAGATGAATGTGATCCGCGTGCGCGGCAAAGTGGCGCCGCATGTTTTCGATGTCACCAATATTCGGTTCAGCGTAGAGCACGTTCAAAGGATGAGTCCTGCGAACAGCATCCGCGCGGTAATGATTCAATGCGCTTTCAAGAATGATCGGTAACCGATCGAGATAGTCGGTGCGCTTAACTACATAATCGTCGGCGCCAGCTTTGAGCGCAGCTACGGCAGTGTCTTCATCTCCCATACCAGTGACAACGACGACCGCGAGCGGCAGTCCACTCTCGCGGATGTACCTCAGAAGCGAAAGGCCATCACCATCGCGCAAATGCATATCAGCGAGCACCAGATCGAGGGGTTCCGTGCCCAGGCGCTCAAGCCGCCTCAGCGCATCTTGAATTGTAGGAACCGTCTCAAACAGCAGGTGAGGCGCAATCCTGTTCAGTATGCGAACTGTTAAGTCCGCATCACGTGAACTATCTTCCACGTAAAGGACCTTCATACAATTATCTGGGTGGCCTGTTCAAAGCACACCAGTACACCTCGATCTCGGAAGCTACTTCCATGAACTTGTCGAACTCTACCGGCTTAACGATGTACGAATTGCACCCGAGTCTGTAGGCCTCGGCGACGTCACTGTCCTCAACTGAGGTTGTCAAGACAATGACAGGAATGCTCGAGAACTTTGAATGAGCTTTCAAGTGCCGCAAGACTTCGAGCCCATTCACTTTCGGTAGTCTCAGATCCAACAGGATGAAAACAGGAACAGGTTCTCCTATTTCCCAGCGCTTCATATACGCCAGAGCTTGTTCACCATCGCGTGCTTCCAGAATTGGGTTGAGGACCCGGCGACGAGCGAGAGCGCGTTTCGTCAGGTCCAAATCGATCGCACGATCTTCAACTACCAGAATCGGGCTGAGAATGTTGTTCACCGTTGCTCTTAGGGATCTCCAAGTAGAAGGTGGCACCTTCACCTGGTGTGCTCTGCGCCCACGCCCTTCCCTTCATCCGTTCCATCGCTTTACGTACTATCGCCAACCCGATACCCGTACCGGGATATTCCTCCGATACATTCAGCCTCTGAAATATTTCAAAAATTCGACTCTGATATTTCATGTCGAAGCCAATGCCATTGTCGCGTACCCACAGCACACATTTATCCTGCGTCTCTGTAGAGCCGACTTCTATCCGGGGTCTCTTAACGTTTCTCGTGAATTTGACCGCGTTATCCATATAGTTTCTAAGCGCTTGAACAAGTCCATAAGAATCAGCGAGAACGGTCCCGCCATTTACATCAATGACAAAGTCAATGACCTGTGGTGACACTTCACGCTTCTTCTCTTCAACAAGAGACCTGACGATTGGCCCTAATTCAAGACGGTCGCTCTTCAACTCGCGCCGCTCGAGTCGCGAGTAGGACAGAAGATCGTCGATTAATTGGCTCATCTCTGTGGCAGAGCTCTGCACACTCAGGAGAAAATTGCGGCCCTCAGCGTCGAGATCTTTGCCATAGTCTTCAATCAACAGGCGGCTGTAACCATCGATTCCTCGAAGTGGGGCCTTGAGATCGTGTGCCACCGAATACGCGAAGGTTTCCAGTTCACGACTTTTTGCGTCCAGCGCCGCGGTACGCGCCTGGATCCGTTGCTCAAGTTCAGCATTGAGCCGATCAAGCGCTTTCTTCGCACGGCGGCGCCCAGCGCGTTCGATGAGCAGAACGGCAATGAGCAATGTTTGTAGTGCAAACAAGGCCGCGACCCCGATGATGCGCCACTTGTATTGCTCCCAAAATGTTATCTCTCGATACCGAACTACACTGCCGGGAGGCAGGCTGTTTTCATCTATTCGCCAGCGCCGCAACTGACGCCAATCGAAGGTAGGCACAGCAGGAGACTTTTCGATTGCAATATCTTTAGCCCTGGTACCGGTGAGGATCCGTTGAATGATCTCCGCGACCTTTGTTCCATTAGTATCCGAGCCCTGGACATAACCGCCTACCATTCCGTAGCCCACATTTCGGCTACCCATGCCATAGATCGGCGCCGATGACGACTGCGCAATCAGCGAAAGGACATCGTAGGTTTCCAAAGCAGTCTCAGTACCTGATCGTTGCCACACGTAGAGAACGATCGACCGCTCCGGCAACCTTCTCGTTTTCTCGATCAATTCGAGGATCGGAACATCCGTGAGGTAAGTAATGTCGAGAGTCCTTTCGTGACCGGCGAGCTCTTCCCGCGACACAGCTTCAAATCTTTTGTCGCGTTCGGGTGTTCCACTAATGACAAAGACGTGTCGTGTGTCCGGATGTAGTTTTAAAGCCAGATCAAGCGTAGCCTTTTGAGTGCTCGCTTGAATCAATCCTGTGACGCCTGGCCCAGTCTCAATAGCTTCCGTAGAAGGCCGTTTCACTCCTACAAACACGATCGGACAATTTGTAAAAAGGCTCGAGCGAGCTTTTAGCAGAAAGTCTAGCGGCGGATCGGCAAGTGCGACGACTACATGTATTTTGCGGTCGGCGTACTTCCGAAGAAGATAGGTGTACAACAGTTCGTTCTGTTGCTCGCCAGGAAAGCGATTGGCATCGAGGTATTCCGCATAGATCTCAATGTTTCGAACAGGGCCTTCTCGTAATGCAGCCTGGAAGGCCTGATCGAAAGCAACGTTGCCGGGAAAATCTTTAGTATCCCAATACAGTAGAAGCACCCTTTTGGGGACATCCGCTTCTTGCGCGCGTGAGTTGGTGGCCACCAGGAACATAAATGCACAGACGACCAGTATCTCAACTGTGATCACCAAACTATATTTTGCCCAATGTTGGTTCACTGCACTAAAAATCCATTTTCAAGGCGAACTGGATTTGACGAGACGAACCACTTTCACCCGTCGGGAATCGTGTACTGACAATGCGGCCAAAAGCCGGCGTACCTACGACACTACCCGGTGGGCCAAAGTTTGCATGATTAAACACGTCAAAGATTTCGGTGCGAAACTGTAGTCTGACTTCTTCGTTCAAGTTGATGTTCTTGGTAATAGCTATGTCGGTGTTCCTGAAACCTGGCCCGATGACAACATTCCGTCCAAGGTTCCCGAAACGCCCGACAGCTGTGAAGACAGACGTATCGAACCATCGCTCGACTTCGCCGAGGATCTCGATCGGTCCACTGACGTCCGGTCGCAGTGTGTTCGCTATTCCGTTTACAGTGCTATCGCTGGTGACGATGTTAATCGGACTGCCGCTTTGCAACTGGATCACAGCAGCAATCTGCCAGCCGTCAACAAATCTGTTACCCTTGAAAGGCAGATCGTATGTTGAGCTGATTACAAATCGGTGGCGCGCATCAAAATCCGAAAGCCCACGATCACCTCTAAGGTTGTAGCTGTCCTGCCCAATTACTCCTCCGGTGCTGAAGGAGTTGTAGTCCAAAGATTTCGACAATGTGTAAGAAGCAATGAATTGCAATCCTTGGTGCAGCCTCTGAGTAGCCGTTACCCACAGCCCGTTGTAACTTGAGTTGCCGGCGCTCTCCACTTGAGTGATGTTCCCAAGTGCCGTGCCCGGGAGGATAGGGCTCGATGGCGACAACGCAGGAAAAGGACGGCTGCCATTTACGGGTTGGTTAATGTTGCGGCGCACAATCAAGTGAGTGCCTTTTGAGCCGAAGTAGCCGGCCGTCAACGCAAGGTTGGGAGTCAACTCGCGTTGGACATTGAGATTCCATGATTGCAGATAGGCGTTATCGAAATCGTGATTAATCGTCTGCGGAGCCAGTCCTGCTGGTCCAGCGAGACTTATTGCGTTGTCGAATCTGATTGGTCCGGTGAATGTAAGTGGAATGGCCAAAGGTGGATTTGCAGCTGTCGGTGTAACAACACTGGTCATTGGTTGGTCGGTAGAGATTGCATAGGCAGCGCGAATTGAAGTCTTGCCGTCTCTAAATGGATCCCAGGCGAACCCCACACGTGGTTGGAAGTTATTGTTGTTCTGTTGATATACCTCATCGATGTGCGTACCTACGCGAATCAACGAAGCAGTCTGCGGATCGAAAACAATGAACCGGTCGTAACGTTCGGTCGGTGTCATGTTCCACTCGTAACGCATTCCGAGTTCCACCGTTAGGTTCGACCGGATAGTGAAGTTGTCCTGCACGAAGAACCCCACTGCTCCCTGCGCGATGCTGCTTGATTGACTCCCCAAAGTCACACTGAAGGAATTGGCATTGCCGGCGATGAATGCCGCGACCGATGGAAAGTTAAAGCTGCCCGTTCCCTGTCGAAAGTTATTGTTGAGAAATTGCCGAAACTCGCCTCCTAACTTAAGCGAGTGCCGCCCACGCAAATACGTAAGCGAGTCGGATACTTGAAATGTCGTGTCACCTCGGCCGGATGGCTGAGCGGACGGGCCGCCGAAATTTAGATTTCCACCTGCAACGCTGATTTGCGGCAGGCCGAGCGGCTGATCGATTCCATTCCGGATACCAAACTCCGCCGGGTTGAGTCGAGCATTTGGGGTCGTGGCAGCGTGAAAACGATTAAAGCCGAAACGCGCCTCATTCACTACAGCGGGACTGAAAATGTGCGTCTCGTTCAGGGTGAAGATCTGTCGTTGGACTCGCGAAATGTTACCGAAGCCGGGAATTGTGTTGCCAGTGCGACTGGGTTCGCTTCCCTTGGTCAGATAGATCGCATAGTAGCCATGGAGTCGATCTTTTTTCGCAAGGTTATAACTGATGTCCACTGTCCATTGATCTGCGTCAACAGGCGCGACCGCCGAACCGATAAAACTTGACATTCCAGAGGAATCAACAAAATTTGCTCGGGGGATCAATTCCAGCAGCTTCAGGACAACCGGATCGGTGACGTTTGCCCGTTGTGCGTCACTCAGAACAAGGCTGTTTAGACCTAGACGCTCGCGTTGCCTCAAACCTTCATACGAAGTGAAGAAGAACGCTTTGTCTTTGTAGATCGGTCCCCCCAGTTGCCCACCAAATTGATTGCGTTTGAACGGCGGAGGCTCACTCGAAGTGAAATTGAAAAAGTTTCGAGCATCGAGCGCGTCGTTGCGAAAGAACTCGAACAACTCTCCATGGAAGTTGTTTGCTCCTGAGCGCGTTGCGATATTTACGATTGCCCCGGAGCTCTGTCCGTACTCGGCGCTAAAGGTGGAGTTGTCGACCTTAAACTCCTGGACCGTACTGATAGATGGCTGGAAGCTAATCGAACTAAACGCCAGATCGTTAAGAGTGATACCGTTGACGATGTAATTGATCGTCTCTTCGCGGTTACCCGCAGTGTTAATAGCTAATGAACCAAGGCCGCGGATCGGCGATGCAGAGAAAGCGCCCTGAGGCGGAGTAACGGCACCTACGACAAGCAGTCCAAGGTCGAGAAAGTGCCGGCCGTTCAGCGGAAGCGCCCGCACCATCTGATGTCCGATCACATGGCCCACAGAAACAGTGGCGTGCTCGATCAGCTCGCTTCCTGAGCTCACCGTCACCTGCTGCGAGACGTCTCCAACTTCCAACTGAAAGTTCTGCGTGATTTTCCGGCCGACTTCTACCTGAACGTTCTCGAGCACTTGAGTCTTAAAACCTTTTGCGCTGACATCGATGCGGTAGTCGCCAACGGGCAACGCGGCAAGTTGATACCGGCCGGCATCGTCCGTAAGAGCGAATCGTTTTATGCCAATCGGGTTACAGATGGCTTCGATCTCGACACCCGCAATTACAGCGCCTGCCTGGTCGACGACTCGTCCTTCGATTGATGCCGTAGATTGTGCGTTGATATTCGTGAACGCGACGAAGAGCGCGACTAGGCTGAAGGGACGAGGAACTCGTGAGCGGAGGGGAGAGCTCATAACCACCTTGAATTTAGTTGCCCGGTAGATGGTGAGTATCGGTTAACGACCTGCGCTTCGGAGACGGTGGACAACGAATCGAGGGAAACTCCCGAGGAGTGGTCGTGGTCACAACAGGCTATGAGTCCTGTTCCGCTCGTAGGCGACGCGACGACTTCGCTACACCAAGGTCCCTAGCAATCACGGCGGGGCTTCAACGCATCATGACAACTTCTGGACCCGTGGTGGTGTTTCAACGATGGGCGTACGGTAACGAACGCGCACCGATCTGTCCACCCGTATTTTTTCGGGTTGGGCGAGCTTCAGTATATGTCTTTCTTTGATCCAATTACAGGCTCTCCTGCCTAAGCACTTGCCCTGTCAGAATTGCGAGTAATAAAAGCCGCACACAGTGAATACCATCTCGACGGAGTTCGAATATGGTATGAAGCGCTACCGCGATCTATTCAGAGTCGTGATGATAGTGGCCGGACTCACCTTCAGCGTATGGGCGGGAGCCGATTCTCTTTCGATCACGACTACAGCGAATGATGCACCGGCGCCCACCGGTGGCAGAGCAGTGGACGATCAATACGTCGGTAGCGAAGCCTGCAAGGATTGCCACGAAGATCAGTTCAAGAACTTCGTTCCTACTTCGCACGCTCGGCTTACAAGCTTGAGTAGCTGGAAGAACAAAGTTACGGGCTGCGAGTCTTGTCACGGACCGGGAAAAGCGCACCTTGAAGAAGGAGATCCAACGAAGATCATTTCATTCAAGAACAAGTCTTCAAAGCAGATCTCAGAGACCTGCCTTACGTGCCACTCAGGCAAAGAAGAGCACAACAACTTTCGTCGCGGTGAACATTGGCGCAACGATATCGGATGTACAGATTGTCATTCCTCGCACAGCATGATTGGCGGCAGACAGCTCGCAAGCTCGAACACATTCATCACGCGAGCAAATGCTGAGAAGCCGGGATTCTCGACAATTAAGTTACTAAAGATCAGTGAGCCACAACTTTGCCTTAGCTGCCATAGTGAAGTTAAACATCAGTTCACCATGCCGTCTCATCACAAGGTCCTTGAAGGCGCTCTGCGATGCAGCGATTGCCACAATCCTCATGGTGGTTTTGAGTTGAAACAAACCAGATTGGCCGTTGGCGCTGACGCAGCTTGCATTAAGTGCCACGCTGATAAGCAAGGTCCCTTTACATTCGAACATGCTCCAGTCAAGACGGACGGGTGCATTGCTTGTCACGTTCCACACGGATCGGCCAATCCTCGAATGTTGAAGTTCAGCGCCGTGAATCACCTTTGTCTGACGTGTCACAGTGTGGAGCACGGCGTGGGAGCGGATGAGCCGGCTGGTCCAACTCACAACCAAAATGCGCAATACGCCAGTTGCACAGCTTGTCACGTAAAGATTCACGGGTCGCGTACGAGTCCCGTGTTCTTCAGGTGACGATTTATCTCACCGCGCGAGAGGCTTAAGCGTATGAGAAGCAACACCAGAATTAAGCTGCAAGTTGTGCTGAGCTGCATTATGGCTCTGTTCATGACGGTGATTGTGCACGCGCAACAGCCTACTTCCACCCCACAACCGTCACCGGCGCCCAACGGAAATGGAGACAGCATTGGCAACTATGACGTGGTGTCCAGTATTGAATTTGGTTATCGAGGTTTAAGCGTTGACGGCGATCACAACAAGTACCGGAGTGACCTGAATTACAGTGCCGGACCGCGGTTGTTCGACACCAGCTTTTTCTTAAAGCCGAAAGAGGGTGAACGCGGAGGTATCTTCGATACCTTACTTCTTACATCAACCGGATGGGGAGCTGATCCATACGGACAAATGCGCATCAGTGTCGAGAACCCGAAGTGGTATCGATTCGATGGTTCTTACCGCCGCTTTAAGTACTTCCGTTTTCTGAACACTCTGGCGAACCCGAACTGGGTCTTCAGTCCTCCAGAGTTCAGTGTTCCACCGAATCCAGTTACCGGGGAGCATGGATACGATGCGAAGCAGAAAATGGGTGATTTTGATCTCACCATCTTACCGAAGAACGAACTCATCAGATTCAATGCTGGTTTCTCACCCGAACGTTATAGCGGTCCCGCATTCACTAATTATCACGTTGGTGGCAATGAGTTCCTGATGCTCTCTCAACTGCGCTCGCGTGCAAACGACTTTCGGTTTGGAGTGGATGGTAAGCTTGGGCCAATAGATTACTCCTTCCTGCAGGGTTTCCGTCGTTTCCGAGATGATACGTTCATCGATCTGGGACCGACTCCCGGTATTAACCTCAATCCGACGACGGCCAGCCTCACTAGTTTTGATCGAAACGAGCCAACCCGAGGCAAAGTAAACTACACTCGCCTCAGTTTGCACACTTTCCTCTTTAAGAAGCTGGACATCACAGCTCGCTATATCCACAGCAATGCAAAGTCCAACTCAGTATTCAGTGAGAGCTTCGCCGGAGTTAACTGGAATGCAAGAGTAAGCGGCTGGCCTCCAACTCCGCCCAATTCAACACCTAACACTCTCAATCAGGGCGTGTACAACATCTCTGGTGACGTGGAACGACCCAATACCATCGGTGATGTAGGAATCACCTTTCTGGCCACGAGCAAACTCAGAATCTCTGAAACCTTCAGGATCGAGGATTTCGAGATCAATGGTCTTGGTTCATTTAGCGACTTTTTCTCAATCACCCGCCCAATCACCGGCGGCACGAGAATTGACACGATCGGCTTTAATAATTTACCGGCCAACACTATTACGAAATACCGCAAGTATCAGAACACCATCGAAGGTGATTACCAGTTCAATCCTCGCTATGGCATACATGTCGGTTATCGCTACGGTCATCGCAACATTGAAGAGTTTTTCAGTGGCTTCGACTTCGGCTCCAACGGGTCGGTTCCTCCGCCGAGTCCGACTACCAGTCAATCCGAGAACGAGAATAATACTCATGCCATTCTTGGAGGCTTCAAGGCACGGCCTGCCAAGAATTGGACCATCTTCTTCGACGGTGAAAAAGGGACCGCCGACAACGTTTTTAGCCGTATAGGTAATTACGACTACACCTACATTCGCGCCAAGACAAGATACTCGCTCACCAACAGGGTCTCTATCAATCTAGCTGTCATCACAAGGGACAACGCGAATCCTTCAGAGATTGCAGGAGTTTCGCTAGAAGACTTCGGCGTGTCAGTCAAATCAAGGCTCTTCACCTCCGCCGTTGATTGGACGGTCAACCCCAGACTCTCGATTAGCGCCGGTTACAACTACAATTGGGTGAATAGCAACGCTGTCGTGGAATACTTCTTCAACGGCGTGCGGCATCCATTCGGCCACAGTCTCTATTTCATGAGGAATAATTTTTTCTATATTGATACGGTTAGCCAGGTCGCTCGTCGGGCGACTCTCTACGTTGGGTACCGCATTAATAAGGACACGGGCCAGGGTTCGCGCGCTTCAGATCCAACCGGCAACCCAGGATTCCTCGTCACTTCATACCCGATGAGTTTTCAGTCTCCTGACGCTCGATTAGCGATAAGAGTTCACCGCCGGTTGGATTGGAATGTTGGCTATCAATACTACAACTACAACGAGAGCGCGCTCGTTGGTCCAAGACCACAGAACTACCACGCGCACTTGCCATACACGTCCTTGCGTATCTACTTCGGCCGCAAGGAATAGTAAGCAGAGAAGAGGTGAACTGATGAAAAGACTTATGACGACTTCCATTGGAATAGGATTGACGATAGCAGTCCTCGGTATGCTGATAGCAGCTGTGGCGCGAACTGAGGCCCAAGCTCAGGATCCAGCAGCCTTCTACAAGACAAAGTGTGTGGCGTGTCATGGCAAGAAAGCCGAGAAGAAATTCGATACTTCGTTGACGGATGACCAACTGGTTGAGGCCGTGCTGAAGGGTAAGAAAGCGGCAAAACCGCCGAACATGCCTGGCTACGGCGACAAAGGCGTGACCGCGGAACAAGCAAAGGCGCTGGTCGACTACATGAAGCAATTAAAGGCTATTCCATAGTGGCGGTACGGTGGTCTCTCTCCCGTCGCCTGAGCAGCAGAATGCAGAAACTTTGAGCAGCATTGCGAAAGATCGTTGCTCATTTACTTATTAGAATTTCGACAATGAGACAGACCAAAGAAAGACAGCCACTTAACAAAGTCGAGCGTCAGGCGTTTCACGAAATCTATCAAAAGCACCATCGCCGTGTTCACGCAATTTGCTTGCGGATGACACAGAACGCTTCGGACGCTGAAGACCTCACTCAGGAAGTGTTCATTCATCTGTTTCGGACGATTGGCAGCTTTCGGGGTGACTCGGCCTTCACAACCTGGCTCCATCGACTGACCGTCAACCAGGTGCTGATGCACTTCCGAAAACGAAAAGTCCGACCTGAACTAACAACCGAAGACGGGACACTGCCGACTCAAATCTCATCAGCTGCCATTGATGCGACACGAATGCGCGTCGTGGACCGCATTCTCTTGTCAGAAATTATCGCGAAGCTGCCCGACGGATACCGCGAAGCGGTGGTCCTTCACGATATAGAGGGACTGCAGCATCATGAGATCGCCGCAAGAAAAGGAAGATCGGTTGGGACATCGAAGTCGCAATTACATAAAGCGAAGGCCATGTTGCGTCAACTGATAGCGCAACCCGGTCCAAGTCCACCATTTGTGACTGACGGCGCTCAATAAAAAAAGATGCCGCGGTTTTTGACGCGGCATCCCCTTAACGCAAAACGTTCCAACCGGATTACCTGCTGAATCCAGCACTATAACCACGCTCGAATCCTGCCCGGTATGCATCCGCAAAGTTACCAAAGCCGGCATCCCTGAAATAATGCGATCTTTCAGGGTCGTAGCGATGTTCGTGACGCGCATCATCGGCGGCGGTCTTTAGTCCGTCGTAGTAACCCTGATTGTCAGCGGCCGCGCTGTCCCAGAACACGTATCGGCCGTTGTAACCGTATGGATACCCATACCAGTATGGGTACCGGTATCCATAGCCAAACGTCGGGCCGATAAAAACCCGTGTATGAAACCCACCGCCGTGGAACCGGCCATTGAAGCCGCCGTGAAATCGTCCTTGCGCGTTAACATTAGTGCTCGAGCTTGCTGTCACAGCAAATAATAAGATTGCTCCTAGAACAAGACCAGGAATTCCTCGCAGTAAGGATTTGCCTTTCATGATCTGCCTCCTTTTTCTCTGAGTTCTCCCAAACTCTAAAGTGCTATACGTCGGCGGCATCACACAAGATTCTGATCAATCTGTGACGTTAGTTTGGCATAGCAACAGCTATAACATTTCTCTAAATGCCTTTGGCGTGGTCCAAACGAGTTTACGAAAAGTTGTCGTGAAATGACTCTGACTTGCAAAGCCGGTCCGCAACGCGATGTCGGCAATCGGCAGGTCTGTTTCTGAAAGCAACTTCTTTGCCCGTTCGATACGCTGTTCGGTCATGTAGACATTGGGAGTAACTCCCGTTGATTGCTTGAATGAGCGAGAGAAGTGGAAGTAACTCATCTGGACAGCCTCAGCGACAGCAGCCAGAGCGATCGTCTGCTCGTTGGCCAGGCTCTCTTTGATGAACTCGATTGCTTTACGAAGTTTACGAGGAGCCATTCCGCGTGCTGTTACATCAACGTTGGGGCCCAGTTGAACCATAATGCAATGGTTCTCGAGACCAGGCATGGCCTCTGCGCTTCTTTTGTTTGGCTGTTGTTGTCGATGACGGCGTCAGCACAGACGTCTAATCCCAACCGTGATTTCGATCCTCTCCACCAGTTTAATGGCGCGGTGAGAAAGCTGGTGAAACAGGTCACTCCAAGCGTGGTTCAGGTGCAGGTAACAGGTTACGCGCCTGTAGAGAATGGAACGGCCGACACCGGAGCGATCGTTGGTATGCAGAAAATTGGCTCGGGAGTAATTATTGATCGCGACGGTTACATTGTGACCAACGAGCACGTCATACGTGGCGCGCAGCATCTTCGTGTCAGCCTGCCAATCGTCGCCACCGACGAAAGATCGGACGAGCCAATCATCAGCCAAACACACCTCGTCGATGCGCGCGTTGTCGGTTCGGATGACGATATAAATCTCGCTGTACTTAAGGTTGAAGCATCAGGGTTACCAGCCATGCGCCTGAGCGACTACAACAAGCTCAGGCAAGGCGACGTGGTGTTCGCATTCGGCAGCCCGCAAGGTTTGCAAGACTCGGTAACGATGGGAGTAGTAAGTACTCCTGCGCGCCAATTGGACCCTGACAGTCCAATGGTATTCGTGCAGAGCGATGCGCCGACAAATCCTGGAAATAGCGGCGGCCCACTGGTCAATGTGGATGGCGAACTGGTCGGAATCAATACCTTTATTATGTCGCAAGGCGGTGGCAACGAGGGTTTAGGCTTCGCTATTCCCAGTGCAATCGTCGCTTACGCGTATCCACAACTTCGTAAGTATGGCCACCTTCATCGCGGGGACACTGGAATCGGAGTGCAAGCGATTACACCGAAACTCGCGGCCGGACTAAAACTCGGTACTGATTCGGGAGTGATAGTTTCGGACGTTTTTGCCGGAAGTCCTGCAGATAAGGCAGGATTGAAAGTACAAGACATCATAAGAAGTATCGACGATTATCCTACTAATAATCTGCCTGCCGTTGGTACGCGACTGTTTATGCGAAGCGGCGGAGACCAGATCAAACTCGGCATCCTGCGAGGGTCCACGAAACTTATGTTTGCGGTGCCCGTTATCGAGATGCAAAGCGACTTTGATACGGTCGCGGCATTTATCCAGGCAAACACGAGTCGCGTGACTCAGTTGGGTGTTGTGGTGATCGACATCGATCAGACGGTCGCGAGCAAGTTTCCCACGCTCAGGATCGCATCGGGCGTGATGGTAGTTGCCAGAGCTCTGGACTCAAACGCAGACGTTCCACTCCAGGGGGGCGATGTTATTCACACGATCAATGGAGCTCCTGTGAACAAGACTGAAGAGCTGCGCTCTGCACTGAGTGGCACGCGCTCGGACGCTCCAGTGGTTCTGCAGATCGAGCGTTCCGGAAAACTGATGTTCATTGCTTTCACGATGGGGGCAACGTGAGGGGGAAGATGGAGGTGAAAGCCGTCGGATTATTGATTATTTCCAACGCCTTCATGAATGTGGCCTGGTATGGACATTTGAAATACAAATGCGCTCCGCTCGCAACAGTGGTGCTCGTGAGTTGGGGAATCGCCTTATTCGAATACATGTTTCAAGTTCCTGGTAATCGAATAGGCTCGAACTGTTTTAGTGTGACACAACTAAAGATCATCCAGGAATGCATCACGCTGATCGTGTTCACGGCATTCGCGTTTCTGGTTTTTCGAGAACCCGTGCGTTGGAACAACATCGTCTCTTACGGCTTGTTGATCGGCGCGGTGACTTTTGCATTCTGGCAATCGTAACGCAAGCGAGCACAGGTCATTTGGCGTTTACAGACAACTCGCTACAGTGTTGGGTTGGGCTCAACCAGCTCTTCATTTTGTTGCGGCCGCCGTCGTTTAAGCAACTTCATCAGTACGCCGTGAATACGTTCTGATTCCTTTGACATTAATGGCGCGAAGGTAGCGAGTATTAATACATATAGTGCGGCGAAAGGTTGGATTAAAGGTATCAGGCCACCGGACTGAGCGAGCTTCGCGACGATGATCGAGAACTCACCACGACCGAGCAGCGTCAGTCCCACATTGAACGATGTCGCCCCGGACAGTCCCGCGCTCCTTCCCGCCAATTGTCCAGCAATAATGACGGCGAAAAGCGACAAGAGCGCAGCGCCAACAGCTAGCCAAACCGCCCCGCCTAAACTGAACGGATCGACAGATAAACCAAAACTGAAAAAGAATACTGCGCCGAACAGATCTCGAAATGGGACCACGAGTTTTTCCAATCGCGTGCTGTGTTCTGTCTCACCCAGGATTAATCCCAGAAGCAGCGCGCCAATCGCTTCGGCGACGTGAATTAGTTCACCCGCGCCCGCCAACAGAAACAAGCAAGCAAACACGACGATAAGAAAAACCTCATTCGATGAGATCCGAAACAGCCAATTGAGAAGCGGCGTAGCCCAGCGTCCTAAAATTATGAAGCCGACTATGAAACCGAGCGCCAGCCCCGCTGATGAAACTACTCCGATGAACGAAGTCGCACCACTTAAGACTATGCCGGACAATAAAGACAGGTACACGGCCAAAAAGACGTCCTCGTACATTGTTATACCGAGGATCAGCTCAGTCTCGGGATTCGCCGTTCGTCTGTAATCGAAGAGAATCTTTGCGACAATCGCGCTCGAAGAGATTGTGGTGATACCTGCAAGCGCAAGCATCTCTGTAGGAGAAAACCCTGTCAGATAAGCGTAAGCAAGTCCTGCGGTAAAGTTGATACCAATGTAAATCGTGCCCCCGATAAAGATAGAACGTCCGGCTTGAATCAAACGCGTCACACTCGATTCAAGACCGAGATAAAACAGCAGGAACAAAACTCCGAGGCGGCCCATGAATGTAATGAGCGGCGCACTTTCAATAAACCGAAAATCCAGTGCCCCAAAATGTGGAGCATGAGGTCCAACGGCCATTCCGATCAAAATAAGAAATGGCACATTTGAAATCCGTAGTTTTGCGGCAAGCCACACGGCGGCTGCAATGAGGATTAAGGCTAACCCGACCTGCAAAACGAGATGGTCCATTAGCTCAACCCCCCTTCCCTTCCACCAACAGCTGTTTTAGAGCCGTGATGGTTCGTCGGTCGCCGGCGAGAATCAGAGTAGCGCCCTCGTTGAGCAATGTGTCCGCTTCGGGGTTAAGCCGCTTAACGCGATCCGGTTCGATAATTGAGACGATGGAGGCGCCAGTCACCGTGCGCACCTGCAGATCGCGGATCGTCTTACCTATACAGGCGGAGCCTGGAGCAATCGTGTACCACTCGAGCAACAGGTCGTCGATGACTATCTCAGCAGACGGCAGAGATTTTGGTACGTACGTCAATCCTCCGATGATGCCTGCGATCTGTCGAGCTTCGCTGTCAGCGAGTATTACGACTGATGCAACCCGATCTGGATCCTTTCGCGTGAAATGATAGAGTTCGCGGGTGCCGTCATCGTGGATCACGATTACCAGCCGATCGCCACTGGCGGTCTCAACTTGAAATTTATGCCCAACCCCTGGAAGAAATGTTTCTCGAATTGTCGACATAGTTCACATCCTTCTGTATTGATCCGACTAATTACCTCACTATTTCAATCGAGCAACTTGCATTCGTAGCAAGCTGTGTCGAAACCCTGTTAGCTGAGTCGTCGTTAGCACTGCCGAAACCTGCAGCGCCGATGAAGATGCAGTCGGCTCTCCAGTCTGTAGCCTCAGTCATAAGGACGTCAGCTGGATCACCCTTCCTGATCTCCGCAAAAACTTTTAAACCCTTCGCTCCAGCCAGCTTGATCATTCCGCTCGGTGTCCGGGAAGCAGAAATCACTTCAGTGATTTTGATAGGTGAACGTCCGTCGTCGACGGCAATGATCCGCAACTCGGTTCCGTCGGGCCATGCGCGTTTCAAGACTTGTTTGATTGCTCGTTCGGATTAGGCAAGCCCAGCCAGACCCACAATGATTCGTGTTGGAGCTTGTGGATTCTTCCTGAATTGGCGACGACCGATTCGCACAGAGCACGGGGCCCCAATCGCAACCTCCAACGAAACGCTACCGAGAAACAACCGACCAACAGCTGAGCGACCTTGAGATCCAACTACAATCAAGTGCGCCGTCCACTCCCGAGCTTCCTGGATCAATTCAGTTGCGGGTCTGCCCCCTACTGCTGCTGCACGCACTTTCCAGCTCGGAAAGTACGATTCGAGCTGGCCACTAGCTGCAAAAGCCTGATCTCTGGTGGATACGATTGCGAGAGATATATGGGTGTTCGCGTGGTTTACAATTGATATAACCCTTTCACCCACCACCGCCTTTTCGATAATGTCGTAACTTGCCAGTGGAGGTATGATCGGTGCTTCTCCAACTGAGACTACGAAAGCTTCTACTTCCCTCGGCAAGCCGGCCCTGCGCAAATCATCGATTGCGGCGTCTGCATAGCTCGATCGGTCATATCCGATCAGGACCTTCATTCGCGTCATAACCCGCCACCCCCTTATTTCGGTTGAGTTCTTTATCTCTACTTTCGAGATCCGCGAGTGCAACCAGGGACAACACCACACAGACGGCTAT
>JBKPAC010000239.1:0-39963 GCA_046726175.1 Acidobacteriota bacterium | reverse complement strand
GCTACGGTTTGACCGTTTGTGCGGAGAGAGTGGCGATATGGAAAGGGCTCTCGGAAGGAGAACGTGAGTTTACCGAGTTGACAGTTGTCGCAGACACCGAGTCGTTGACGCCCCCGTGTGGTACCTGCCGTCAAATCATTTGGGAATTCTGCAAAAACGCTCACATCAAATTACTCAATCTGCGCGGCGAGAGTCAGACGGTGAACATTCGTGAGCTATTGCCGCGGGCATTTGACGCCCGCTTTTTGAAAGAAATCAAACAGGACTAAGGATATTGTCGATTTTCGATGTTAGATTTTCGATTGATGATTTTTCGAGTGGTGGTTTTCTACTTTTACTCGCGGATCATTTGAACTGGTCGAAACTCTCAAATCAACAATCGGCAATCAAAAATCTAAAATCAAAAATCGGCAATCGAAAATCGAGATGACCTTCCTGGCTAATAACCTATGTCAAAGACCCTGTTAGTTGTTACGTTGCTCTTCGCTATGACTCTCAGTGTTTCCACGCCCGAACTCGACGCACAGCAAGGACGAAGGCGCGCGACACTGCTCATTCTGGGTGGGACTGTGGTAACAATGGACGGAACGCGTCGCGTGATCGAGAACGGCGCGATCGCTATTGGTGACTCGCGAATCCTGGCGGTTGGACCACGTGCCGAGATTCAACAGGAGTATTCAGCGGTTCAGACCATCGAGGCGGGTAACCGGTTGATTATTCCTGGTCTGATTAATGGTCATACACACATTCCGATGACGCTCTTCCGCGGTTTGGCCGACGATCTTGATCTGCAAGAGTGGTTGACGAAGTACATCTTTCCAGCAGAGGCAAAGAACGTAACAGAAGAATTTGTGCGCGTGGGTACACGGCTTGGCCTTGCCGAGATGATTCGCGGAGGCACTACAACCTACTGCGACATGTATTACTTCGAAGACGCCATTGCCGACGAAACCGCAAAAGCAGGCGTCCGTGGAGTACTGGGTGAAACGGTAATTGATTTTCCAGTCGCTGATAACAAGACGAACGCCGAAGCGATGGCTTATGTCGAGAAGTTTGTTTCACACTGGAAAGGGCACGAGCTCATTGTCGCTGCCATTGCGCCTCACGCGCCCTACACAGTCTCGGAAGATCACTTAAAAGCTGCGCGGGCATTTTCCGACCGAACAGGAGCACCCATTGTTACTCACGTTGCTGAAACTAAGAGAGAACTCGACGATAGCGTGAAGGACAAAGGTGCCAGCCCGGTTGCGTACCTCGAGCGTATTGGGTTCCTAAACAATCGCGTGATTGCTGCTCATGTTGTCTGGCCGGCGGACAACGATCTGGACATTTTGAAGCGCCGGGGAGTCGGTGTGATCCATAACCCGCAATCTAATATGAAACTGGCGTCGGGCGTTGCGCCCGTTCCGAAGATGATGACTGAGGGAGTGTTGGTCGGCTTGGGAACTGACGGCGCTGCCTCGAATAACGATCTCAATATGTGGGAAGAGATGGATACGGCTGCTAAACTGCACAAGGTTTTCAGTGGCGATCCCAAAGTAATCAGCGCGCAACAAGCTTTTGAACTCGCGACAATTAGAGGGGCGGCGGCGCTACACCTCGACAAAGATATTGGTTCAATCGAACAGGGCAAGCGCGCAGACATCGTTATTCTGGAAAGAGATTCTCTCAACCAGATTCCGCTCTACAACCTTTACTCGGATCTGGTTTACGCGACTAAGGGGTCCGATGTTGAGACTGTGGTGATCAATGGCAAGGTCGTCATGAGAAGTCGTCGGCTGCTCACACTTGACGAGGCCGCGATCAAAGAGAGTGCCCGCGTTTTTCGCGAACGTATCATCAAGAGTCTAAAACCCGACAGCCCGAAGTGACCCGCAGTAGTCATAACTTTCTCTGAAACCCACAAGTTAGGAAGGCTTGCCCCCTTCCTAACTTGTGGCTGTTCGGAAAGAAGTGAGTTAGTCTTCTCTTTCCTGACTTGTGATTGTTATAGAGTTGGGATTTCAGAGGATTCCCGCCGTTCCGGCGTCACCTTCGGAGGTTCGGGTGTGAAGTCCTCGCCGGGGTTGATGAACTGATTGCGTTCGAAGCTATATTGCTTGTCGTGAAGTTGCTTGTATCGGCCGTCCAGAGCGAGCAACTCCTCATGCGTTCCACGCTCAACGATCTCTCCACCCTCAAGTACCAGAATCTGATCGGCACTGCGAATTGTCGAAAGCCGATGTGCGATTACAAACGTCGTTCGACCGCGACGCAGCGATTGCAAGCCGTCCTGAATCATCGCCTCGCTTTCGCTGTCAAGGCTTGAGGTTGCTTCATCCAGAATGAGTATCCGGGGCTGAGCGATGATTGCTCGCGCAATCGCAACCCGCTGCCGCTGACCGCCACTGAGCTTTACTCCTCGTTCTCCGACAACCGTGTCGTAACCTTCTGCAAAGCCATTAATAAACTCTTCGCAATGCGCTATCCGGCTGGCAGCGACGATTGCCTCACGAGTCGCATGAGGATTCGAAAAGGCTACGTTCTCAGCAATCGTGCCATCGAAGAGAAAATTATCCTGCAACACTACTCCGAGCTGGTTGCGATAATCCTTCAGTCGAATCGATTGCAGGTCGCGCCCGTCGACAGTTACTCGACCCGAAAGAGGACGATTGAAGGCCATCACTAAACTGATCAGAGTTGATTTGCCGGATCCGCTCGACCCGACCAGTGCAGTGGTTGAACCCATCGACGCTTTGAACGAAACATTCCTCAGCACAGGCATGTCGTCTTTGTACTCGAAGCTCACATCTTCGAATTCAATTTCACCTTTGATCTCGCCTGATCCATCGCGTGAGGAGTCATCTTCGTCTTCAGTTGCCGTGCGTTTGATTTCTCGTATGCGATCCAAACCAGCAAAGGCTTCAGTGATTTGCGTTCCGATAGACGCGATTTCGACAAGTGGGGCCGCAACCATGGCCGTGAAGAAGATGTACATGAAGAACTCACCGAGCGTCATTCCGCCTGAAAGAATGTCGTTACCGCCTACGAGAATCAGAATCACGCCAATAAAACCCACAATGATCGTGGAAAACGCAGTGACACCCGAGACAGCAGTCATCGACCTCGCGACGTTGCGAAACAAGCGGTGAGCGCCGCGTGCGAACACCAGTTCTTCTCGCTTCTCAGCAGCGTAAGCCTTTACGATTCGAATGCCACCAAGCGTCTCCGTCAGTCGCCCTGTGACCTCGGCATTGATCTTTCCACGTTCACGAAACAGCGGCCTGAGTTTCTTGAAAGCCAGCGCCATAGCGCTGCTGAAGACAGCCAGCACGATGATGATCACCGAAGTCAAATGCCAGCTCAGATAGAAGAGTACTATCAGCGCAATGAGTGCTGTTACCAGCCCACCAGTGAGTTGGACCAGGCCGGACCCTACCAGATTTCGTATTCCTTCAGCGTCCGTCATGATGCGTGAGATGAGGACGCCCGTTTGCGTCGAATCAAAATAACGGACTGGCAGACGCGCAACGTGTTCCTGCACGCTCTTGCGCATTTCCGTAATAGCGCGCTGAGCAGCTACGCCGAGGATTTGTGAGAGCGCGAAGCTGCTCAAAGCTTGCACGAGGGTCGCACCGCCGGCTACCAGTGCTAAAGGCAGTAGAAGTTCACTGCGATGTTTGATGATGACGTCATCGATCAGATACTTTGAACTTGCGGGTAGAACCAATCCCACTGAGCGGTTGACGATCATGAGCAGCATTCCGAGGGCCAAACGGCGACGATGCTGCCAGATCAGTTCACGAGCGTCTTGCCACGCTGCCGACGGGCTGAATGGCTTTTTGTCGCGTTTCTGTGGGGGTGTGCTCATCCGGCTTTCACCTGGTTCAGGTAATCGCGCAACTCTGGGTAGCCGCCGTGGTCGGCCCAACCCGAGGGTGTTGCTCCAACCTTGGTGTCTTTGATATTCGGATCAGCACCGGCGCCGAGTAAAAACTCAACCATGCCTCTGTGACCGCGCAGTGCAGCGTAGTGCAGGCCGGTCCCGGCGTAGTCAAACCCGTGAGGAATGGCGTTGATATCAGCTCCTTTATCGAGCAGGAACCTCGCTGCGTCGATGTGGTTACCCATGCATGCATAGACGAACGCGTTGTTAATGATCTCGAGAGGTGCGTTGGTCCAACTGTTTGCCTTAGCTTGGAGTTCGTCTTTGATCGGCTTAACCGAGTTAGATTTAACTAGTTCGCCAAACGGCCAATCAATTCGTCCCGCTTCTGGCTTCAGACTACCATCCTCATTAAAGAACGTCGGCAGAAGGTCCATTCGACCGAGCGCAGCTGCAGTTCGAAGATTTCTGATGCGACCACCCCGAGCGAGAATCAACTTTACAAATTCTTCGTTCCCCCAGTAGAGCGCTTCTTCCAGTGGCGACCAGCCCCCAGTGCCATCGACCTTAGCACCACAGTCGAGCAATAACTCACCGACTTTCACGTTACCCATGCTCCCGCAGGACACAAGTGGTTCGTTGAGTTCGGCGCCGGCGGCAACAAGCACCTTCGCCATCTCTACGTTGTTCGGTCGACCGAGTCCGTCAAGAGAGACGGCTTGAAGTAAGGTGGGGTGGCTTCGAGAAGATCGCTCAGTTGCGAGCGTTGGGTCCTCTGCGATTAGTGCTTTGAATTTTTCGAGATCATCCGACTTAATTGCCGCGAGTGCGGGATGGAATTTCTTGTCCATACCCACAGATTACGCAGTTTGTCCGGAATGGCAAAGTGCAGGTAAGGAAAACGGCCGCTCAAGTCACTGGGTTCGCCGTTCAGCCCTGGCTAACGTATCTGTTTTTCACTCGGATATCACGTTCGCTGAACGGTCCAGTCTCGAAGTCATATATTTCAATCTCTACGCAGCTCCGGTCGAACATCTTCGTGACCTCGCGAAAGTCCTGGTTCATCTGGCACAATCCATCGTAGAAAAGATCGCGTAGCTGCACATCCGCCTCGAATCTCTCTTTAATGTCTCTAACCAGCTCGAGGCGGATCTTAAGACGCCGGTTGATGTTTGTATCCTCGTAACTCGCAATTTGAAACGAGTTGATTCTGTTAATCAGACTCGGCTCGGCATTAATAATCTCTTCAACATCAGTTGGGTACACCTTGGCTCCGTAGAAGGGCACAGTCAGATCGCTACGTCCATAAACGAAAAGGATTGGGAAGCGGCTTTGTGGCGTTCCCAACTCTGCAATATCGATGTTCTGTTCAGATAAGGCGGATGAGAGTTGTTTGTGACTCATTGTTCCGCCGAGGTCGTGCAGGTTGTAACGAATCTTTGGCGCAGCGCTCGTTTGCCGTCCGATCGTGTAGATAAGCTCGCCTTGAGGAGTAGTTTCAATGACATAATCCAGAGGGTTGTACTGGAAAATCATGGGTGGAATTTCACGACCGAAAAGCGTTTGCGAGAGGGCGCGGTTTTTCATGCAGAGGCGTCGTAGATTGATCGTAAGTTCGGTCTCGACACCAATATTGATTTCAAGATCAGATGCTCCGTATGAAGAGATCACCGTCTGAAAGTATTGCAACAAGTGGTCGCGCAACGGCTCCGAGATTCCTTCACCCCCAACAATCAGATCCATGCGGTATTGCTTCAGAGGTAGGCGCGAGCTGTCGACGAATGATTTGATGAAAGGAGGATACCCGAATACCAGATAACGATAACTCGTGCCAAAAATTTCCAGAGTGTTCTCGAGTTTCTGTTGGTCCGGTCCGATTGATTTCAAGATTCCCACATCCACGAGCGACATTGAAACATTCATGCCCGTAGCCCATGGCCCAAGCGCAAAGCAGTTGAGCAAGATGCACCCGCTGTCCCGGTAGATGAGCTGATAGTTCAACTGCAGAATTCGCTTCACGTCTTCTCGTTCTTCAGCGCTTCGCACCCAATTATTAGGAACCCCGGAAGAGCCTGACGACTCGTCAATCACCACACCCGCTGCTGGCAACCTTCCGTCGTAGCAGCGATCCTGAATGCTGTATTTCTTAACATAGTTCTCCTTGGTCATGATGGGCAGAGCTGCAAGCTGCCACCCATTCTCTTTAAAGCTTTGTCGCTGCAGGAAGTCTTTGTAGGCAGGACAGGAGGAGCGAGCTTTTAGATAGACCGCGCGTGCTCGCAACATTCCGATCTTCACAAGCAACGGTTGAATCACCGGAGCGCTGAGCAGCAGATAGGCACGGCGATCCAGACTGATTATTTTCCTGACGATCCACAATGGCCAAAGGATAGTCTGGACCAGCAGCTGATTAATCAACCAACACCTCCTCAACAGAACGTCGATAACTCTTGGGCGGCTCTTTTGAATAGCCAACTTTGAAGATCAACCAGATGTCCGGAATGCAAAGCTCTGATAGACACCGCGCGGCTGCAGCACGATTGGTTACCAGGTTGCCGTAAGGATGGATATAAAGATTGTGACGCGCCAACTCGAGCCAAAAACGCATCAGAAAGCGTCCAGTTTCAAACGCATCATCCGGTTCCCAAAAACGCCCTGCAAGAATCCCAAGAGTGGGCACATGGCCCAATTGTCTTAGATAGACCTTTCTAAATAGAGGACGAGTCAAAGAGAGCTGTAGCAACTGTGGGAAACGTGCAACCATCCAGAACGATAACCGTGAAGAGTTCATACAGCGAAAGTCGAGTCCGTCACGCGTGCGCCGAGACGAGCGATTTGTGAACCGGAACCACTCGACAATCTCGTCGTGGTAGCTGGCTGCATTCAGATCTTCAAAGAGCGCATCGGTATTGTAATCAAGGATTCGCTCGATCGTTCGGGCATCCGTTACTTGCTCGTAACGCTGATGCCACTCATTAGCTACTTGCGACAGCGAATTAAACGCTTCGGCGGGAATGGCGTCCGGCAAAAGGGGAAGGCGCGAAGTACGACGCTGCATGAACAGTGAATCCGGGCACAGCGGCTGAACATCCGCCGGGTGGAGTTGCAATTCAGCGAATGGCAGTAGTTGCGCATCAGTCTGTTCGATCTTGTCAGGAGTAAACTGCGACAGCTTCTGCTTCAGTGTGTAGCTAAGTTTGAATCCTCGGTTAGCGGCGAGAAGCGATAGTGCTTCGATAAACAATCCCATCGTGAGGATGATGAAGCTTCCGGTAGTGTCTTCCTTTGGAAGAGTGCGACGTTTCTCGATTAGTAGCTCGGCCTGAGTATCAGAGGAGAGGCGGACTCTCCACGGCTGGACGTTATGAGGTGATGGGGCATGAATTGCAGTTTCAAGAAGCTCTCGCCAGGCTTTCATAAATGATCAATGTCGCCGGCACTTAAATGACATAACTTGGCCCAGGTAATTCCAGATTTTCGTATTTACATCCTTGGCAGCTTCTGCTAGGGTGCCGGTCTTCCCTCAAGCGGCCCTGTTTCTCAAAACGGCAGTATAGCCCGGTAGGCAAGTTAAAAAGAACACAAGTTTCCCGAAGGAGTGAACCATTGCGCACCCGATGTTCGCCGGTGATCTCACATAGGCAGCACCTTCTCGGAGCCACAACGGTTCGCTGTGATCGATAACGTTAGGGCATTTCTCACCTGAACTATACGCAAGGTAGTTCAATGCTTTTCTCAAGCGTGGGCCATACCTTGGGCAGCTATCGGGGCGAGCTGTTGCCTTACCTCAACCTAATACGGAGGCACAAATAATGCGAAAGAAGCAATCTTACGTTCTGGCTGAACGTTACTTCGAGCGAAGCAACTGGAGCGTCAATCTTCGATAGGTTCTTTGTCGAAGTGCGCAGCACCACGGGCACGTTGCTGGCTACGCTGGCGACATTCAGTAATCAGAACAAAGGTACTGCCGGAGTTTACGTACAGCGTGGACCGTATAATCTCAGCGCCTTTGCGGGGCAGACTGTGCGCATCCAATTCCGTGCAACAAACGACATAACTCTGCCGACAACGTTCCGAGCGGACGATGTTTCGGTGAGATGAGTCATCCTTCTGCAGGAGCCTGTACTTTTCCGGAGTCGGGCTCCTGCACGATCACTCTACACGCAACAGTGCGAGGTTGCCGTTGTTTCCAGCGGCCCATCCGAGTCGTTTACCTCGCGCGAAGCTCACAGTGTCGAAGCTTTTGCTCTCGAAAGGCTTCCAACTGTTTCCATCATCCGTGGAATAATCTGCGCCTGAAGGTCCAAGCGCGACGAGCGTCCCTTTCATGCCAGGAACGTAGGCAACCACCGATCGAAAACCGGAGAGACCCTTTGCCAGCTTCCACGTAACACCACCGTCGTTGGTGACAGCGACATTGTCGACGGCTTCTCCCTCTTTCTTGTAATCACCACCGACAACGACGCCGTGGTTCTGATCTCGAAAAGCGATTGAGAAGATTCCGGCAGAGGCTCCGGCGAGTAGCGCTGTATCAGAAACCATCCAGCTACGGCCACCGTCCACGGTTCGCAGAACGCGACTCTTTGAAGCGCCGCCAGTACCAATCCATGCATGACTATTTCCGACAACGGCGATGTTTGTGCCGCTCGCAGCGAACGCTCCTTCATTTTCAAGTGCCGGCGGTAAATCTTTGCCAGGGACTCGCAGCCACGTACGTCCGCCATTTTCGGTCGTCATGATGAACAACCGACCATCGATCGAGTCGCCATAGACGATGCCTCTTTCCGGGTTCCAGAAAGACATTGCGTCGTAGAACCCTTTTGGGTCTTCGTTCTTGAACTGCAACGACCAGGTTTTGCCTCCGTCAATGGTCTTGTAGATACGTGATTGAGGTCCACTGCCGATGCTGAGTGCGTACGCGGTACGAGCGTCAATAGCGTCAATGTCGCGGAAATCCAACCGTTCACTAGTCACGGTCAATTTGTTCCAGGTCGTGCCACCGTCAGTAGTTCGCAGTACGGTGCTTCCAGACCCACTTGCCCACGCCACTCGCCCGTCGACTGCGCTCACACCGCGTAGACGCGCGGTAACGCCACTGTTCTGGATCGTCCACCGAAAGCTGGATTCTTTCCTACTTGCAAAGTGTGAGTTTGCTGCAGCAATCGTGAGGAAAAGCATCACACTCAACACAATCAGTTTTCTTTTCACGAGATGCCGGGCTCCTCTCCTGTTCCCGAAGATCGCGTAATTACAATAATCGTGAGACTACTCGTGCTTGCATGAATGGTCCGATGTGACCATAATACCCGTTAACTTTATGTTAAACGTTAAGCGAGCCTCAGGCTCGCTTTGCCATTCCTGGAGATTCATAAATAGTGGTAGGAAAGAAATTACTCGCAATCATTACCCAGCTTTGCTTTGTATCAATCCTCTCTTTGGTTCACGTAACAGCGACCAGGGTTGTAGCACAATCTTCTCCCACTGAGCCACGGCCAAGTCCGGCGTCTGCGCCAGCCAGTGGGCAGCCCACACAAACGTCAACGCAATCGACTCCTGCGAACGTGCAGTCCGCCTCAGGTCAACCCAACCCAGCGTTGGCACAACCGAATCCCGTTCCAGTCGCGGGCCCAAGCGCTGAAGAACTACGACAAAGGATCGAGCGGGCGCGAGCTCTTGCGGCAGCACATCAGCTTGGACCGGCAGCTCGAGAACTCGAATATGTTCGAGCGTTGAGTGGCGGTGATGCAGCCTTCAGAGACGGCACTTCGGTCATGTTGATGGGAATCTATATCGAGGACGGAAACTACAGCCGAGCTCAATCACTGCTCGAGGAGGCCTTTCAATCCCGCTCGCAGGCCAAAGACGGATCAATTCGAAGCTACTACGCCTTAGCCGGACAGGCGGTGAACGGACTGCGTTTGCACCTGTTGCGCTACAGGAATTTTGGAGTGGGTCTCGACACTTCTAACCTGCCGCCCGAAGCAATAAACGATCTCGCTCGCATGCGAGTAATGCTCGAACGGATGATCGCTCAGGCGAAGGATATGACGAGGGAGTCACCGAAGGGAAACGACGGTCTGGCACTGCTCGAGGACGTGCTGGGCATTCGCACGACGCTGGCGCGTGATGACCAGGATCGTGAGCGTTGGCAAACAGAGTACGCGCAAGCACGCGAAGTGTTAGCAGCTTCTAGAATGGAAATCGCTTCGTTGCGAGGCGCACCACCGTTCGTTCGACCTTCACCAAGTCCGACGCCCGTACCGGCGCTAACTGGAGTTCCGGCTCAGACGAAGCCGGCCAACGTTCCACAACCTTCAGCAACAGCATCGACCATTACTTCGGGTCAGCCGATGTTTGTCGGTTCGCTCAATTCAAGAGCACGCAAGCGGGTTGTTCCGACGTATCCCCAGATTGCCAAAACTGCAAAAGTTGAGGGGATTGTCAGGGTTCACGTGAACGTGAATGAACTAGGGGAAGTTGAAGTCACTAAGTCAGACGGTCCACTACTACTGAAGCAGGCTGCTGAGGATGCTGCGCGCGGCTGGAAATTCACACCCGTGGTGGTTGAAGGGAAGCCCGTCCGGATGAGTGGCTTCATCGACTTCAGCTTCTACCGCTGAGCCGTCGATGTAGAACAGCACGCAACTCAACCTAACATCCTGTGAGTTTCGAGATGCCAGCGGCTTGTCCGCTGGAGGTTCACGCTTGTTGCTACGCCTAGCAGCGAACGTGAGACTCCCGCGGACGAGCCGCGGGCATCATTTAGGAGAGTTCCTGCTAGCATGCATCACAAAACAACCGCAGCCACCCCGATCACCGTAGCAATTGAACACCCATAGCAAATCTGCCGTAATCTGTGGATACAATTGAACTTCTCTAATCTTGACTTTAAAGTAAGGTTTCTCTAAAATAGCCGCGAAATGAAAGTATCGGCACAGGAAGAGTACGGACTTAGATGCCTGTTACAGCTCGCACGAGCAGAGACGCAGGGCGAGTCTTTAACCCTTTCTGAGATCGCGAACCTTGAAGGAATCTCCGCCGCGAACGCCGGCAAGTTGATGTGGATATTGAGTAAAGCCGGGCTCGTGCAATCCCAACGAGGAACGAAGGGCGGCTACCGGTTGGCACTTCCCGCATCGGAGATTCGCCTGAACCGCGTCATTCGAGTGCTTGATAACGAAACGACAGATTCGCACTGCAAGAGCTACACAGGCGTCTTGGATGCCTGCGTTCATACCGGCGATTGCGGTATCAGGCCGGTGATTGTCGAACTTCATCAAATTGTTGATAACGCGCTCGGCGAGATTACTTTGTCGCAATTATTAGCACCGGAGGCGAAGGTTGACGCCGTCCTACATAGCATTCAGGGACTGAGGCATGGAAGCCGAGCTAATTGAGGAACTAGAGAAGAATAATGGGCACAGCAGAGCTACTGCGGGATCGAGAATACAAGTACGGTTTCGTCACCGATATCGAGTCGGACGTTATACCTCGTGGTCTGTCTGAGGACACCATTCGCCTGATTGTGGCGAAGAAGAACGAACCAGAGTGGATGCTCGAGTTCAGGCTCAAGGCTTACCGGCACTGGTTAACGATGAAGGAGCCAAAGCACTGGCCGAATATCACCTACCCTGAGGTCGACTATCAGGACATCATTTACTACAGCGCTCCCAAGCAAAGGGTCGCAAAGCAGAGTCTGGACGAAGTCGATCCTGAACTGCTGAGGACCTTTGAAAAGCTCGGTATCCCTTTGCAGGAACAGAAGCAGCTCGCTGGGGTCGCGGTCGATGCGGTTTTCGATTCAGTTTCGGTAGCTACTACCTACAAAGAAAAACTGAAGAAAGTTGGAGTAATCTTCTGCTCGTTCACGGAAGCAATTCGAGAGTATCCGGACCTTGTTCGGAAGTATCTGGGTTCGGTAGTACCGACGAACGATAACTACTTTGCCGCTCTGAATAGCGCAGTCTTTTCCGATGGTTCTTTCTGCTTCATTCCGCGCGGTGTCCGTTGTCCGATGGAACTGTCCACATACTTCCGCATCAACAATGCGGAGTCTGGACAGTTTGAGCGCACTTTGATCGTTGCCGAGGAAGGCTCGTACGTCTCATACCTCGAAGGTTGCACAGCGCCGAAGTTCGACCGCAATCAGCTGCACGCAGCCGTGGTCGAATTGGTCGCTCTCGACGACGCCCAGATCAAGTACTCGACGGTGCAGAACTGGTACGCCGGTGACGAAGAAGGCAGAGGCGGAATTTATAACTTTGTAACCAAGCGCGGAAAGTGTGCGGGCCGGAACTCGAAGATCTCATGGACGCAGGTCGAAACCGGATCAGCAATCACCTGGAAATATCCATCGTGCATCCTGCTCGGTGACAATTCAGTAGGTGAGTTCTACTCCGTGGCACTTACAAATCACGCGCAGCAAGCAGACACTGGTACAAAGATGATTCACCTTGGTAAGAACACGCGTTCGACGATCATCTCGAAAGGTATCGCGGCCGGTAAATCGAACAACAGTTATCGCGGGCTCGTGAAGGTGATGCCGAAAGCAGTCGATGCGCGCAACTATACGCAGTGCGATTCGATGTTGATTGGTTCGAACTGCGGCGCGAACACGTTCCCATACATCGAGGTGATGAACGACAGCTCGCGAGTCGAGCACGAGGCGTCGACTTCGAAGATTAGTGAAGAACAACTGTTTTATTTGCAGCAGCGCGGTATTTCGCAGGAAGACGCTGTATCGCTGATTATCAACGGTTTTTGTAAGGACGTTTTCCTGCATTTGCCGATGGAGTTTGCGGTCGAAGCACAACGCCTGCTGGGCTTGAAACTGGAAGGTAGCGTCGGATAAAGGCAAGCGCACCAAAGGCGCGGTGACGCGGTAACTTTGGTTTCCGCCGTCGCCGCGTATCCGTGTCAACGTGATTCACGGATTAGATTCATTTGAGGAGAAATCATTCGTGTTAGAGATTCGAGATTTACATGCGGCGGTTGAAGGCAAAGAGATTCTGAAAGGGATAAGCCTCAAAGTTAACAAGGGCGAAGTTCACGCCATCATGGGACCCAACGGATCCGGTAAGTCCACGTTGGCTAAGGTGCTGGCGGGTCATCCAGCTTACGAGGTCACATCCGGCGAGGTCCTCTACGAAGGTAAGAACTTACTGGAAATGAGTCCCGATGAACGCGCTCGCGAGGGTGTCTTCATGGCGTTTCAGTATCCTATCGAAGTTCCCGGAGTTTCGAATGCACAGTTTCTGCGTCTAGCCTACAACGAACAGCGCAAACACCTCGGCCAGGAGGAACTTGACCCACTGGAGTTCAGAGATCTTCTCAAGGTTCGCGCCAAGGTCGTCGAAATGGACGCGAGTTTTATGTCCAGGTCAGTCAACGAAGGTTTTTCGGGTGGCGAGAAGAAGCGAAACGAAATCCTTCAGATGGCCGTTCTTGAACCCAAGCTGGCGATACTTGACGAAACAGATTCAGGACTCGATATCGATGCACTGCGTGTGGTTGCGGGGGGCGTAAATCAACTGCACAACTCTGAAAATGCCGTCATTCTGGTGACACACTACCAACGGCTTCTTAACTATATCGTCCCGGACTTCGTGCATGTGCTGGCGGAGGGCCGCATTGCGCGTGAGGGGGGTAAAGAGCTTGCGCTCGAGTTGGAAGCTCGAGGTTACGACTGGCTCAAAGCCCCGAATGGATCGTCTGCGCACGCGACTGAAACGGGGGCGAGATAGAAATGGTGTCGCAGCTGACGAATACAGAAAGCAAGTACGGGTTGGCTTTTCGCGATCGACAGTCAACCGAACGTAACTCGCGAGCAGCCTGGTTCGAGCGTCTTCGCGACGGTGCGATGGACCACTTTGAGCAAGTGGGATTGCCGTCCGTTGACGAGGAAGACTGGAAGTACACAAATTTAGCACCTATCGCGAAAATCGATTTCGATCCTGTCGTTACGTCAGATAGCGTCGGTCTCAAGGCGGAGGATCTCGAACCGTTCTCCTACCCGGAAGCTGAAGACAGTAAGGTCGTACTTCTCAACGGAATCTTCCATCGGGAACTTTCCGAGTTGCGTGGTGTCAGTGACATTGTCGTGCTGGGTCTTGCTGACGCGGTCGAGCACGAGAAATACAGCCACACCGTTCGCGAGTACCTCGCGCGTGGCGCTGATTACTCATCGAACGGTTTGATCGCTTTGAATACGGCGTTTCTTGACTCAGGAGCTTTCATCCTGATTCCGAAAAACGTGAAGCTTGAGTCGCCGCTTCACGTCCTGTGTCTTTCTGATCCGGAAGGGCCTGAGATGGCGACCCTGCCACGCATCCTCGTAGTTTGTGAGGAAAACAGCTCTGCGACGATTATTGAATCCTACGCATCGACTCAGGAACGACAGTACTTCACAAATGCAGTAGTTGAAGTGTTCCTGCAGGACGGCGCGCGGCTCGAGCATTATCGCGTGCAGCGTGACAGTGCAAAGGCCTTTCACGCTGGTACCACTGCGGCCCATCTGGGAAGAGCAAGTAGTTACAACACAACTTCAATTACGCTTGGCGGTCAGCTCTCGAGACACGATGTCAACGTGATAATGGACAACGAAGGTGCTGAGTGCCGCGTTGATGGTTTGTACATCGTCAGTTCGGGACAACACGCCGACACTCATTCAGTGATCGATCACAAGCAACCGCACTGCACGAGTCATCAACTTTACAAAGGAATCCTGCACGGCAATTCGCGAGCAGTCTTCAATGGCAAGATATTTGTGCGACACGGCGCGCAAAAGACTGACGCCATACAAACTAATAAGAATCTATTGTTGTCAGCCGAAGCTCGCGTGGACACAAAACCGCAGCTGGAGATTTTTGCTGACGACGTAAAGTGTGCGCACGGTGCTGCAGTTGGACAGATCGATGAAGAAGAGTTGTTCTACCTGGAAACACGCGGGATCCATGCTGAGCTTGGACGCAATCTTTTGACGTATGGCTTTGCTGCTGAGGTCATTCAAAAGATCGCAATCGATTCCATTCGGTCGCAACTTGATGAGGCCGTGCTCAATCGACTCAATGCAAGACTCGAAGCGTAAAGTCACTCTGCTACTCAGTCTTTGCCTGCTTCTGGCATCGACGTTTGTGCTGCCTGTAAAAGGTGGCTTAGCACAAACTACGCAGGGTGGGCTAACAACGCTTTACTCGCCTAACAAATATCCGAATACCCGAAAAAAGATTTGCATTCAGTTCCACGCGCCGGAGGGAACCTCTGAACCATGTGATCTGTTCTACGGAAACCTGTACGCGGGTGACGAATTGGATTGGTTCCAGAGCTCAGGTGCGGCAGGGAATCGGAGTGTTATTAAAGATCTTGGCTCCCGCAATTGGAATAGCGCACTTCAGGTACCAGCAGTTGAACCCTTGCCCAAGTTGAAGCCGGGTGAACAACGGCAGGTCACGATTGATGTGTCCGGCGCTGATGGGAAGGATGGATGCCCCGGAGCTCCTGGCCAGCCAGGTGCGGACGCAGACGGGATCGTGCGAAACCAAAATCCGATTTCTGCTGGGTCTAAACCTACTGATCCGTGTCCTCAACGACCGAACAAGCGAGACGGTAAACCTAAGATCGATCCGTTGTTTGTGAAAGCGATTGTCGAGCACATGTATGTAATTCATGTCGTCGATGACGTTCGCGACTTCTATGCTCTCTTTCGAGTAGAGGCTCTCGAGAGGGGCGATAATTGCACTATTTCATGGCAATTCATTCCTGCACCTGAGAGCGCCAAAACGTCTCAAGAATAGGAAAGGCATTATGGTTTTGGCTCAGAATTCACTCGCGACCGTTGAGACCGATTTTGATGTTGAGCGCGTCCGCGCAGATTTTCCCGTGCTGCGGCAGACCGTCAACGGAAAACCACTGGTTTATCTCGACAATGCCGCTTCGTCGCAGGTCCCTCTGGAAGTTATTAATCGCGGCAGCGTATATCTCCGCGAAGAACATTCAAACATCCATCGAGGTGTTCACTACCTCAGCCAAAAAGCGACTACGGCTTACGAAGGTGCGCGAGAGAAAGTCAGGCGTTTCATCAATGCTCGCGATGCGAAAGAGTGCATCTTTGTGCGCGGAGCGACTGAGGGCGTGAACCTCGTGATGTATGGCTACGGCCGGAAGTTCGTGCAGGCTGGAGACGAAATAGTCATCTCCGCAATGGAGCACCACGCGAATATCGTCCCGTGGCAAATGCTCTGCGAAGAGAAAGGCGCGCGGCTCAGAGTGATACCCATGAATGATGCCGGCGAGCTCCTGATCGACGAGTATGAAGCGTTGCTGAACGAGCGAACCAAGCTGGTAGCCGTCACTCATATCTCAAACTCGCTTGGTACTATCAATCCTGTCAAACACATGATTGAGCAGGCACACAAGTACGGTGTCCCTGTGTTAATCGATGGTGCTCAGTGGGTGCCGCACATGCCTTTGGACGTACAGGAGCTCGATTGCGATTTCTACACGTTTTCGGGACACAAGATGTTTGCGCCGACTGGGAGTGGTGTGCTTTACGGGAAACAGGCACTGCTCGAAAAGATGAATCCGTTTCAGGGTGGCGGAGACATGATCAGAACTGTGACGTTTGAAAAAACAACGTATGCTGATCTGCCCAACAAACTCGAAGCGGGAACTCCGGCAATCGCATCTCAAATCGGATTAGGCGCGGCGATCGATTACTTGAGCTCACTGGATCGTGAGAAGGCAATAGCGCACGAACACGAGTTGTTACGCTATGCGACGGAACGAATCTCAGCCATCGAAGGCGTTCGGATAATTGGGACCGCTCGTGAAAAGGCAAGTGTTCTTTCGTTTGTCATTGAAGAGGTGCACCCGCACGATATCGGAACTATCCTGGATCAGGAAGGAATCGCGATTCGTGCCGGCCATCACTGCGCGCAGCCAGTAATGCAGCGATTCAATGTTCCTGCGACAGCGCGTGCTTCGTTTGCGTTCTATAACACGAAAGAAGAAGTCGACGTTCTTATCAGGACAATTGAAAAAGTCATCGAAGTGTTCAGTTGATTTTCGATTTTCGATTGCCGATTTTCGATTGATTGACATCGTATACATGGAAAGTCGCAAAATCGAAAATCGGCAATCAAAAATCTAAAATATCAAATGTCGGATCTTAACGAGCTGTACCAGCAGGTAATTCTGGACCATAACAAGAAGCCACGGAACTTTCGTATTCCGGAAGCATTCAATCGCACTGCTCAAGGGCATAATCCACTGTGCGGAGATCAATTGACCGTCTATCTTCAGCTCGAGCACGGAACTGTCAGGGACGTGGCCTTTCAAGGGTCAGGCTGCGCGATCTCGAAAGCCTCGGCAAGCATGATGACTCAGGCAGTAAAGGGAAAGACCACCGACGAAACCGAGGAACTCTTCAGGGAATTCCACGAAATGGTCACCGGCGAGCTCGATCAGGAGAATGGAGAGGTCCTTGGTAATTTGCGAATTTTTGCCGGAGTACGTGAATTCCCGGTCCGTGTGAAATGTGCAACGTTGCCCTGGCACACCTTCAAGGCAGCTCTGGAAAATCAGGACATCGTATCCACGGAATAGCAGATCGAACCTTCCGGTTAGCCCGACCGGACTGATACCGTTCCCTCAACTCTGCGCGGCGATCTAACCGCGCTTAACACTGGGAGCGCGGGCGTCTCGCCCGCCTGGACGACAATACGATTCACGTGTGGGCGAGACGCCCGCTCCCAGCCAAAAAACGGAGCGACATCCCTTGATCATTTCAAAGATCGAACTTCGTGAAGTGCGACTACCGTTGGTCCATTTCTTTGAAACCAGCTTTGGCCGCACTACGGAACGCCGAATCATTCTTGTTCGCATAACTGATGCGGAAGGTGTTGAAGGTTGGGGCGAGTGTACTGCCGGTGAAGAACCTTTTTACAGTGAAGAATGGACCGAGAGTACTTGGAGCGTCATCCGCGAAGTACTGGCTCCAATGGTCGCGGGCAAGACTGTTGAGAAGCCCGGCGACGTGTGGGAGTTACTCAAACCCGTTCGCGGCAATCGGATGGCAAAGGCAGCTATCGAGAACGCTTGTTGGGATCTTGAAGCCAAGCGACAACAGATTCCACTATGGAAACTACTGGGTGGCGTCAACCATGAACTGCGTTGCGGCGTCTCGATCGGCATCCAGGACAGTCCGGAGATATTGCTCGGCAAGGTCAAGAAGGAAGTTGCGGCAGGCTACCAGCGTATCAAGATCAAGATCAAACCCGGATGGGATCTCAATATAGTCGAACTTGTGCGCCGCCATTTTCCGGAGATTCACCTGATGGCGGATGCAAATTCAGCCTACAGCCTCAGTGATGTGAAGCTCTTTCAAGAACTCGATCGATTCAACCTCATGATGGTTGAGCAACCGCTCGCCTACGACGACATCTTCGATCACGCGCAACTTCAGAAACAAATAAAAACGCCTATTTGCCTGGATGAATCGATACGCAGTCCTGCCGACGCTCAACATGCCATTGAGCTCGGCTCATGCAGAATTATCAATGTGAAACTGGGTCGAGTAGGTGGACACGCTCAGGCGAAGCTTGTTGAGGAAGTAGCGCGACGCAACGATATACCTGTGTGGTGTGGCGGTATGCTCGAGTCAGGCATTGGCCGCGCACATAACATAGCGATGTCGACGTTGCCTGGTTTTGCGCTGCCGGGCGATGTCTCGGCAAGCATCAGGTACTGGACGGAAGACATCATTGATCCACCCGTGACCGTAAGTCCTCAGGGAACGATTCGACCGCCCAATAAACCAGGGATTGGTTACGACGTTAATCTTCAAAGAATAGAAAAAGCCTCAGTCCGCTGCGAGCGCTTCTGAAATTTTCGATTTTTGATTGTCGATTTTCGATTTAGCCGAGTACTTCGGCGCATGCAATCTGCAATCGGAAATAAGAAGACAATCGAAAATCGACAATCGGCAATCGAAAATCCAATGACGAGATTCATAAACAAGCGATCAACCATTCTCGCGATTGTCTTGCTGCTGGCGGTCCAACTTGCCCCGCAGGCACAAGTCAACACGGATAACGCGAATCAGATCGAGCAGTTTGCCCTGGAACTCGTTTCGACCAAATCCGAGGTTGAGCGAAATCTACTGCTCGCCGCGAGAAAAGATCTCGTTACAGCTGACCTTCGCAAGGAACTTGTTAAGCATGGAAATCTTGTACTCGCAGCCGGACAATATTCATCTGCGCTGTCGATTTACACGATGGTTCAGGATATTTCGAAGCGGATTGCCGACACTGAGGGTAGCGCCACAGCATCACTCAACATTGGGACGGTAAATTATTTTCAGGGCCGTTATGCTGAGGCCGTAGATCACTATCGCGCAGCACGCCAGCTCTTCGTCGACACAGGCAACAAACCTGAAGCAGCGAAAGCTCTTTTTGGACTGGGCTTAGCACTGCAAAAGCATGACCTGAATGCAGCTCTCGACGCTTTTGAACGCGCCTACCAGGAATTTGTTGCGCTGAAAGATAAAGAGGAGATCTCGAACGCACTTACTGCAATTGGTTCTCTTCATTACGCTCGCGGTGAGTACGCAGCTGCATCAAAGGCATTTCTCGAGAGCGCCAGTGAGCGAGACTCATCACAGAATCACCTTCATGTTGCGGATGCTCTCTACATGCAGGGCGAGTACATTCAGGCCCTCACCTACTACGAGAAAGCTCTGGGTCGTTCAGACGCATCGCCTGCAGCGACTGTTAGTGCTCTTGGTACCGCCGCGTACTGTTACTACTACGTCGGCGACTACGATCGAGCTCTTGATTCCTACCAGAAGGCACTCGCGATCAACGAACGAATGGGAGACAAGGCAGGAGCTGCGACTCAGCTGCAGGGACTTGGGAACACCCATCGCAGCCGTGGTGATTTCGGCGCAGCACTCTATTGTTATTTCAGAAGTCTGACTCTGTCAGAACAATCATCATCGAAGGTAAGCACTGCTCAAACCCTCGGAAGTATCGGCCTTGTTCGCGCGTTGCAGGGACAAAATACGCAAGCACTCGAGTACTTTCAAAAGAGCCTTGCACAATTTGAAGCCAATGGTGATCAGGTGGGAATGGCTCGCATGCAGAGCCTCATCGGCAACGTTAACTTCCTACAAGCTAATTTTCAGCAGGCGCTCGATTCTTACCAGAAGAGTCTCGCTCTCCGCGAAGCGATGGCGGATAAGACAAATTCGGCTCACAACCTGACCGGGATTGGAACTACTTATCTGGCTATGGGCCAAGTCGCTGAGGCTCGGGAGAGCTACGAAAAGGCTCTGGCGCTTTTTCAATCAACCGGCAATCAGCCTGCAGTTGCGAACGTCCTTACAAAGATCGCTGAAGCTCAGCTCTCGCAGGGCAATTATGAAGAAGCACTCGGCGTTTCGCAGCGCGGTGCCGGCCTGGCAAAACAAAGTGAGAGTCCTGGCATTCAGTGGTATGCGCTGATGGAATCGGGAAGGGCGCAGCGCCTGCTGGCGCGACCCTTGGAAGCTCGAGCTTCCTTCATTGAAGCAATCGCTGTCGTTGATTCACAGAGAGCTCAACCGGCGATCGGAGAACCTGGCGCAGAGAGAAGTGGCGTCGGTCCACTGCTCGCGTTGTTAGACCTTGAAATCGATCAGAACAAAGCAGCGGAGGCATTTCAGCTTGCTGAGCGAGCAAAACTGATTACTTTGAAGGAATTGCTAAGTCGCAGCAGGGTGCGAATTACTAAAGGCCTGACCCCAGCCGAACAAGATATGGAGACGCGTCTGACGAACAGACTGATCTCGACTACGATGCAGCTCGAGCGGCAAGAGGAGCAAGGACGCAGTACGGATGCTGCATTGCAAAAACTGCGAGCGGAGCGTCGTTCGGCGCGCGTTGAATATGAAACCTTCATAGGAAAAATATACGAGGCGCACTCCGATTTGAAACTCTACCGAGGCGAGATTGCTCCGTTCGGCTTTCCTGAAGCCGGCACACTGCTGCGGAGTGACAAGGATGGTTTACTGGAGTTCGCGATCGGCGAGAGCAACACTTACCTCTTTGTTCTGACGGATCAGCGGCCCACTCCTGAAGTTTCGCGAAGGCGCTCAGAATCCGCGCTGGTTTTGAAGGCGTATCCTCTAAACATCACTGGAAAAGAGTTAACTGAGCGCATCGATCGATTTCATCAGTTAATGCTCAACCGTGACGAGTTGGTACGCGAATCCGGTCGCGAGCTTTATGACCTTCTGTTAAAGCCTGCCGAACTGCAGCTTGCCGGCAAGACTCGTCTCACAATCGTTCCTGACGGAGCGCTTTGGGAGTTGCCTTTCGAGGCTTTGCAGCCTACCGACGATCAATTTTTGATCGATAGCAGAACTATCTCATATGCGCCTTCGTTATCGGCGCTGCGGGAGATGAGAAAGCGTGCCGATCGGCGAGTGGCAACTCGCCCTGGCCCATCCACGTTGGTCGCTTTCGGTAGTCCCCTGATTGGCAAGCAAGTCTCAGAGCGCCTGAACCTGACTTATGCTTCCGACGCACCGGATCTGAGCGACACCGCCAATTCAGCACTGGAAAAGATAAAGAGCATCTATGGGGTTGCTGGAGAGGTTGTCAGCGGATCTGATGCAACTGAGGATCGTTTGAGGGCCGAAGTTAATCGCCGTAGCGTTATCCATCTTGATACTCCGGTGCTACTCGATGACGTTGCTCCAATGTACTCGACGATGGTTTTGTCGGCCGGCAAGACAGACGGATTGTTCCCCATCGGACAACTTCTTCAGCTCAATTCAGCAGCGCGCGCGTGTGTACTCCCGTCGGCCGAGACCCTCCCTCGAACCGGAGCTCGTGGTAAAGCCGTACTCGCCGTTAGCTGGGCCTGGTTTGTCGCAGGCACTCCGACGGTAGTTCTCGGCCGCTGGCCTATCGAGTCTGGCAGTCGCGAGCGACTTATGGTTGAATTACTTCGCAAACTCAAGGTAAGACCCACAGGCTCAGCCACTATGGCGGAAGCGTTACGCGAAAGCGCATTGGCCGTCAGGCGTACGAGCCAGTATCAGCATCCATATTACTGGAGTGGCTTTGCCGCCGTGGGTGATGCACGCTAAACATTGAACTACATGGCTGACACTCCCAACCTCGAAGCAAAGCCGATTCACGACTATCTCAAAAATCGCCGGCGGGAGATACTTTCCCTGGTGCGCGCGTTGGTGGAAGCCGAGTCGCCGTCAGGCGATGAAGCGGGAAGCCGAGCCGTGGGCTCTCTGCTCAGTGCCGCAGCACGATCAGTTCCCGCTGTGCAAGGCATCGAACGAGTTGTTACTGAAAATTACGGAGAGCATCTGAGGATCAAAGCTTTCGGCAACGGCGATGCTAGCGCTCCGCCGATTGTGATTCTTGGACATACCGACACTGTTCATCCGCGCGGTTCGTTGCGAGAACGGCCGTGGCGAGTTGAAGGTAACCGAGCATACGGTCCCGGCGTTTTTGACATGAAGGCCAATTGCGCGTTGGCTGTAGAAGCGATCCGGGCTTGTTCGGCTTTGAATCTCGTGCCGCGCCATCCCGTCGTGTTGTTGCTTACTTGTGACGAGGAACAGGGAAGTTTCAGTGGGCGCAGTCTCGTGGAAGCGCAGGCGAGAAGGGCTCGTGCTGTACTGGTGATTGAGCCTCCTGCGAGTGGTGGTCGTGTGAAGACTGGCCGAAAGGGAACCGGGATCTTCACGCTCGAGACCAGAGGACGAGCGGCCCACGCAGGGCTGGAACCCGAAAAGGGCGCCAGCGCAATTCTCGAGATGTCTCGTCAGATTCAACGACTCCATGAATTGAACCGCAGGGGCGGAGGAATATCTGTCAATGTCGGCGTGGTTCATGGTGGGACTGTCTCAAACGTCGTTCCGGCGAACGCTCGTGCGGACATCGACGTCCGCTTTAGCTCAGCTGAAGAGGCGAAACTACTTGAGCAGGAGTTGTCCTCGTTGCGTCCCTTCGACGATCGAGTGCAGGTAATTGTTCGGGGCGAAATCAACAGGCCGCCAATGGAACGCAGCGACAGCGTGTTGGCTCTCTACAAACATGCGCGAACTCTGGCTGCGAGCCTCGATTACGATTTAGGTGAGGCACAGGTTGGCGGCGCATCAGATGGTAATTTTGCCGCCGCTGTTGGAGCTGCAGTACTCGATGGACTCGGGGTTGACGGTGATGGCGCGCATGCGGTGCATGAACACATTTTGATCGACGACATTCCCAGGCGTGGCGCACTGCTCGCAGGATTGATTGCAACGCTTTAACGAACTCCAATGGGTGTGCCAGAACAGCTGGGCACTTCCTCACTTGCTAAGTTTTAGCTGGTGGGTTTTCCGAAACTTCTCTGCGCGATTCCAACCGCTTGTTCGGTGCGGGAGTGAAAAAGGAAAGACAGCACTTCCAGATTACCGAAATTGAAGCTGGGACACACCCCATGCAATTTTCTTGTGAATACTGGATCCTCACACATTCATATTCATCTTCAGATACTGCCCGACAAGAACCACGATCCGACAGTTCCTTCCGCTGACGATACTTGCCGCGAGCTTTTTCAGAAACAATCTGATTTAGCCGGGGTGTGAGGCCACGAACTCCGCTGCAGCTAGTACTGATCTCGATTTCCTTAGCAACACCGGACGAACTGAACTGCACTCGTATGGGTTCGGTTTCATCACCGAAGCATGCAACATCTTTAGTTTCATTTAGGCATTTGACAGGTCGGCCAATACGTAATCGTGCATGAAAGTCAGAGCCGATATATATTGTGTCAGCCGTCCATCATCGAACCAATGAAAATTGCAACGTGGAACGTCAACTCAATCATTGCGCGGCTACCGAATGTCGTTCGATGGCTGGACAGTGTGCAGCCGGATGTGCTCTGCATGCAGGAGACTAAGACCTCAGACGACAAGTTTCCAACTGATGTTCTTAAGGAGCATGGGTACGACTGCATCCTCTTTGGTCAACAGTCATACAACGGCGTTGCAATCGCGGCGCGGACTGAATGTCACAATGTGAGACGTGGTTATGGCGCTGAGGACGAATCGTCCCAGGCGCGGCTTGTAACCAGTACAGTGGCTGGTATTCAGATTGTAAACGTATATATTCCCAATGGTCAGATGGTGGGATCAGACAAATACCAGTTTAAGCTCAACTGGATGAAGCAACTGCGGAACTTTTTTGATGTGAACTACAACACCGGCGATGAGGTTTTGCTCTGTGGCGATTTCAATGTCGCGCCAGAGGAGAGAGATGTTCACGATCCGAGGCTTTGGCAGGGCCGAATTCTATTCAGTGAACGTGAACGTGCTGCGCTTCAAGAAATCAAAGAATGGGGATTTACTGATTCATTCCGGCTGCACACCGAATCAGGCGGTCATTACTCGTGGTGGGATTATCGTGCCGGTGCGTTTCGTCGCAATCAGGGTCTGCGGATAGATCACATCTGGATTAGCCGTTCATTATTAGCGCGCCACAAGAACACTTGGATCGATATGGAACCACGCACCTGGGAACGACCGTCAGATCATGCGCCGGTGGTCGCGGAGTTTGAGTAGGGCGAAAAACAAAAGATCATTTGACATTTCTCGTTTGACATTTCTCATTTGTCATTGCCACAACGAAGCGATCGCGAATATACGAATCCAAATGACAAATGAGAAATGTCAAACGAGAAATGTCAAATGTTCTTTTTTTTCGAAACTCACAAGCTAGACGTCGCGTCGGGTTCAAACGCCGGTGGCATTGGTGGACCTCCAACCGTCTCGAGACCCAACGATCTGCTGGCTTCCTCCTGCCTCTTATCGATCTCGCCGACAATTACGATCGCCAGAATCGCTGCTACGATGGTGAGTGAATCTGCTGCTACTCCCAGGACTGCCCCAACTTCACGGTCAACCTTGTCGTTCCACGTCAGACGGAAATAGACATTACTGGCGAAATTCGACAACAACCAGAACGTCCACCAGATTGGAAACCAGGCCGGTGGACTTCCAGCCTGAAGAAAGGTAGCCGTTCCGGGCTGGCTGTTTTGCCATACTTCCTTTGTCGCGCGGTAGGGAATCACAAGGTTCGCGATTGGAACAAAGAAACTCCCAACTGTCCATCCGGCTGAGTAATTTATGAGACTGCGAGGTGTCCCAAACGCCATTACGTTGTTCGCGCTGCGATAAAGCCACATGCAGAAGACTACGACCGTTGCTACGTAGACTGCGAACGTAACTAGCGCCACCCCAAGGCCGATCAGAGGCATCAAGAATCCACCTAGATTGCTCTCGGCAGCGTCACCGTCAGTCAGCGGTGGGAACAGCAGCGTTAGCGCCGTAACCAGCATGGATATTCCATTGACTATCGCGAGAACGATTAGCAGGATCTTGACGATGCGTGCGCGGGTATGAGCTGACACAAAACGCGGAGGCGCGAAAGGAGTTTGATTCATCATCGAGGTTTAGAGTTTGGTGAGATCGGGCGCAGACGCCACTTTAGATCGTCGATTTCTGATTTTCGATTGCCAATGTTCAAATCGACAATCGAAAATCTACAATCGAAAATCAAAAATTAATTTGAGGTGAGCTCAGCTGTTTTTTCCGTGATTTCTTTTTGAGCCCACTCGTTGTCCCGGCTTGTTTCTCCAGCCTTAGTTCTCTTGGCTGCTTTCATCTTTTGAACGAGGTCCATGTGTGTTGAAAAGTAGGAAAGACTCTTACCGACGATTTCCTGGACCGAGTTGAACCCTTTGTCGACCATAAACTTCTCGAGTCCTTCCTTCAACTCGTCGACCATCTTGACGCCATGAAGCATCACGCCGGTGCAGATCTGGACAGTAGATGACCCGAGTAGGAAGAACTCAATTGCATCGTGAGCTCGCTCGATGCCGCCAATGCCGCTGATCGCAATCTGTTTCGGCAAGCCGAGCGCGAGTTGACTAACCATTCGCAGCGCGATGGGTTTAACGGCCTGAGCGGAATAGCCTCCGGGAACGGTATAGCCTTCGACTGTTGGCATGGGCCTCAGGGTTTTCAGGTCGACACCAATGACAGAGAGGATTGTATTGATGGCCGAGATTCCTACCGCTCCGCCTCGCACTGCCGCGAGAGACGGTTCCTTGATGTTGGTGATGTTCGGAGTCATTTTTGCCCAGACAGGAATCTTCGAAACTTCAGTCACCCAGCTCGTCACCTCTTGGGTGAGATCGGGATGCTCGCCCATCTCAGAACCCATCTTCCGCTCGGTCATTCCATGAGGACATGAGAAGTTGAGTTCAAACCCGTCAACACCTGTGTCCTGGACCAACCGGGTCAGTTCCTGCCACCGCTCTTTATCGTACTCTTCCATGATCGAAGCGATCAGGATGTGATTGGGATATTCTTTTTTGATTTGGCGGAACTCATCCAGCCAAACCTCAATGGGTCGATCTGAGATCAGTTCAATGTTCTCGAACCCTATCACTTCGCCGGTGGTGGGGGATCTGAGCTTGCCGTACCGCGGTACGACGTTTACGACCTTGGCAGATTCAAGACTGACGGTTTTGGCTACGGCTCCGCCCCACCCTGCTTCGTAGGATTTGGCAATCACTCGAGAGTTTGTTCCCGGAGGTCCAGAGCCGAGCACAAAAGGATTAGGGAACCGCATGCCATTCACTGTGATCGAGAGATCCATAAGTACTCCTTAAATTGCCGATTTTCGATTTGTTTCATGGAACACCAATCGACAATCGGCAATCGACAATCGAAAATCTCCTTAGTCTGCGACCAACGCACTGTAGGAATCGGGACGCCGGTCGCGGAAGAACTGCCACGTGTTTCTCACCTCGCGAATCATATCCAGATCCAGGTCTGCGACAACGAGTGCATCCTGATCTCGCGGCGCTTCGGCAATAAACCTGCCGCGCGGATCGCAGAAATAACTTTGGCCGTAAAATTCGCCGATGTCCCAGGGCTTCTCATGGCCCACTCGGTTGATGGCGCCGATGAAGTATCCGTTCGCAACAGCATGAGCCGGTTGCTCCAAACGCCACAAATACTCTGACAGCCCTGCTACCGTAGCCGACGGGTTGAACACGATCTCAGCGCCATTCAGACCGAGAATTCTTGCACCTTCGGGAAAGTGGCGGTCGTAACAGATGTAAACTCCGATCTGCGCAAATGCTGTTTGAAATGTTGGATAGCCAAGATTGCCGGGACGAAAATAAAACTTCTCCCAGAATCCAGGATTGACGTGCGGAATATGGTTTTTACGATACTTTCCGAGATACTTCCCGTCCGCATCAATCACAGCCGCCGTGTTGTAGTAAATGCCGGTAATCTCTTCTTCGTAGATCGGCACGATAATCACCATTCCGTGTTCCTTCGCGACTTCCTGCAACAAGCGCACTGTTGGTCCATCGGGAATACGTTCGACCGCCTCGTACCATCGCGTCTGTTGTTCGGCACAGAAATAAGGTGTCGTGAAGACTTCCTGCATGCAGAGAATCTGTACTCCCTGCTGGGCTGCCTGCTCGATAAAGCTCAGGTGCTTTTCGATGTTCAGCCGTTTGATGTCCTCAATGGGCAGGTCAGTCGGTGCTGCGTTTGAGCACTGTATCAGGCCGCATTTGACGGTGCGTGGCATTCATTTGCTCCTTAATTTCAGACTTCCAGAAAACAATGCTTATACACTCTCAACATTTCGAGCGGGAACCGATTGCCGTGAAGCCTTCATCAGTAACAGGTAGACAGCTCCTGCCGTTCCAAATCCGACAAACCAGGCATAATCGTAAAGTGGCCTGAGAGCCGGGACGAACCGTCCGATCCAGGCGAGGAAGCAGCCGAGCAGCGTGGCAACGACGGCGATCCAATTCCAGCCCCCATTGTAACTGTAGACTCCCTGAGTTCGATACAGATCCGGCAGCTTCAGTTGTTTGTTGCGCACCAGCCAGTAGTCAACGATCAACACTCCGGCGATTGACCCGAGCCCACCGGAGTACCCTACCAGCCAATCGAAGATGTAACCTGATGGATCGGCGAGCAGGCGCCACGGTTGCATCAGAATGCCGGCAATCCCTGTAATCAATCCGCCCGTCCTGAACGAAATCCAGCGCGGAAAAGCATTTGCAAAGTCGTTTGCGGGCGAGACGACGTTTGCGGCGATGTTTACGGCGAGCGTAGCGACCACTACCGTGAACATCGAGATTGCGATGATCACCACATTCTGGAATTGCCCGACGAGCTTCATTGGATCCCAAAGTTCATTCGGCTTCATATGTGGATAGATAACGATTGCTGCTGATGTAATCATCACGCCCATGGCGGCAAACACTGTCATCGTTGTCGGCAGCGCAACCACCTGACCGACTGCCTGTTCTCGTTGACTACGGCCAAAGCGTGTGAAGTCCGGCATATTTAGAGAGAGCGTGGCCCAGAAGCCGATCATTCCGGTAAGCGAGGGAATAAACACCGGCCAAAACTCACGTAACGTGTGATAGCGCCCCTCTTGGTTGAGCAGATAACCGATTCCGTTCGCTCTCGAGATGGCCCAGGCCAAAAGAAGCGCAGTCATCACTAAGACGAAGGGAGCTGCCCAGTTCTCGACTACGCGAAGCAGATCCATTCCCCGGTAAATGATGTAGATGTTCAATCCCCAGAAGAGCAGAAACGACAGCCACTCGGTGCCCATGTGTCCGGCAAATGGACCACCGAGCAAATCTTTCCATCCCGGAATGATCGCGGAGAATAAAGTGTGCAGCGCTTCGCCGCCGATCCACGCCTGAATGCCGAACCAGCCGCAAGCGACAATTGCTCGCATCAAAGCCGGAAGATTTGATCCAACCGTTCCATAGGCTGCTCGGGCAAATACCGGGAAGGGAATTCCATATTTTGTGCCTGGATGAGAGTTCAGCAGTATGGGTACCAGCACGATCGTATTGCCGAGGAGAATCGTGATCAGAGCTTGCCACCAGTTCATGCCCGCACTAATCAGGCCCGAAGAGAGCATGTACGTAGGAATGCAGTGCGCCATGCTGATCCAGAGCGCTGCATAATTGTAGGTGGTCCAATTCCGTCTTGAGACAGGTACCGATGCGAGGTCATGGTTGAAGAGAGGACTACGACTGAGTTCCTCTTCGACGTCGGGTCGCAATTCAACTCGACCATCCGGATGGTCTATTGTTTCAGAATTCATACTCTGACAACGATGCCTCGCGATATGTTATTACTGGCGTTAAGATTCACCTATTCAAAACAGTCTGATTTACCGTCGTTGCCGCAGCGAAAAAGTTGTGGCACCTGGCCCATAGTCAACTCACGTGTGTTCCTCCATACTTTCGATTGCGCGTACCTTTCATTCGTCCAACCGAGCTGTTGTTTGTTACGCCAAACCGCCTCTAGTGCTGCTTCCTCGCCGTAACCCAGCAGGTGATACGCTTCGTGCAGGAGTATTGCCGCTCGTTCATCATCGTCGATGGTGACTTTGAAGAACTCCGGGTACAGTGTCAGCACCTGGAACGGAAAATTGGTGGCTGCATAGGCATCGCGATGTCCTATGTACTGGTTCCACCAGTTATCGGTGCTGCGATAGGTGCCGAGATGTTTGATTACAAATGCCTCTTTGCGAAAGCCCTTTTGCTCGAGAACGTTGATTGCCTGGGCCACTACTTCTCGGTCCTGGAAGCCGAGGTCGTTGGAAGTCAGAAGCAGGGACATGTAGAAACCGAACAAGAGAATTGAAGTCGTTGCGACGATCCAAATCAGCCGTTGCTTCAGACCTCTCTTTCGCGGCGGTGCTTCTTCCGAGTCAATCGATTCGAAATTAGTCGGGACGAGAGATATTCCGCAGCGACGGCAAGATTCATCGGTGGCAAGGTTGACTAGTCCGCAACGCCTGCATTTTGTTTTGTTCATCTATGAATGAAAGCGGGATCGAAGAGCCCCTGGAACTGCAGGCATAGTAGGACAATACTGCCCGTCGCAACAAGGGGGTTGGTGAATTGGCAAGCTAGTGGGAAGCGCAGGTCCCGCGCTTGAGGAAGCGGCCATCCCCTGCTTTTCCGGCGAACTTTCCGTTGTCGATTACAACGTTGCCGCGCGAGAGAACAGTCTCCACGACGCCTCGAATCTTCTTACCTTCGTAGGCACTGTAATCGACGTTCATGTGATGCGATGAAGCACTGATTGTCTGCTCCTGTTCGGGATCGAATATCACCACGTCAGCATCAGAGCCCACGGCGATCGTCCCCTTGCTGGGAAACAAGCCGAACATTTTCGCAGCGGCAGTAGAGGTCAACTCGACAAACCGGTTGAGGCTGATCCGGTTTTCCACGACACCACCGTTGAAGATAAGCGGGACTCGATGCTCAACTCCCGGAGCGCCATTCGGAATTTTTGTGAAGTCGTCTTTGCCCAACTCCTTCTGTTCTTTCATGCAGAACGGACAATGGTCTGTGGAAATTACCTGCAGGTCATCCATTTTCAAGCCTTTCCACAGCTCGGCCTGGTTCGACTTCTCCCGCAAGGGCGGCGTCATTACGTACTTCGCTCCGTTGAAGTCTTCACCATAGTCGTCGATGGAAAGAAAGAGATATTGAGGGCAGGTTTCGGCAAACGCCAGGATGCCGCGGTCACGGGCCTGTCGTACCTGATTGAGCGCATCGGCACATGACAGATGGACAATGTAGACAGGAGCTTCGGCCATTTCTGCGATTGCGATGGCCCGATGCACTCCTTCTGCCTCGGCTACGGTCGGCCGAGTTAGCGCGTGATATTTTGGCGCCCTCTTTCCTTCTGCCAAAGCTCGCTTGATGATTTCATTGATCACGATGCCGTTCTCGGCGTGCATGCAGATCAGACCACCTCGTTCGCCGGCCGTCGTCATTGCTCGATAAATCGTGGCATCGTCGACGAGGAACACTCCGGGATACGCCATGAACAGTTTAAAGCTGGTCACGCCTTCATCCATCAGTGTATGCATCTCTTCAATCTGGTTATCTTCGAACTCGGTCGTGATCAAATGAAAGCCGTAGTCGATGGCGCATTTGCCTTCGGCTTTTTGATGCCACCGGTCAAGACCGGCGATTAGCGACTCACCTTTATTCTGGACGGCAAAATCAATTATCGTCGTGGTGCCTCCATGTGCCGCGGCGATCGTTCCAGTGCGGAAGTCGTCGGACGATTGTGTGCCGCCGAAGGGAAGCTCCATGTGAGTGTGAGGGTCGATACCACCGGGAATCACGAGTTTGCCATTTGCGTCGATGACGCGATCGGCTTCCATACTCAGATTCGCGCCAATGGTTGAGATGACCTCGTTGTCGATGAGCACGTCTGCCTTGTAATCATCAACCGCGGTTATTACACGTCCATTCTTGATTAGCGTCTTCATTAGGATCTCCAAAGAAAGATGTTCGTGTCATTTGGTGTCTTCGGCTCTCGTGTATTTTTGCGGATCGTAAACAGGCGTCCACGAAATTACACGAAACCTACGACACCAAACAACACGAACACAACTACGTCACCGACAGCTACGGCGTAAGTTCCGAAGTGAAGACCGCGCCACCCATGCTTGGAATCACGGCGGTGATCTTCAGGACCTTGCGGCTGTCCTTGCCGATCCAAACCGTCTGTTTGTCAGCTTCGTCGTCTGCGGATGTGATCTCAACCTTGTAAGCATCGAACGTGCCCGCGGGAACGGTGACGCTTTCAGTTCCCAGGACTTTCAGTTGCTTCATGCGAGGTTTCTGTTTCATCACATCGAAATTACGGAAGCCTGCGCTGTAGCCAACCGACAAGGGCAATGCGGCGATGACGTCGTACATGCCTGCACCATCCGCAATCAGTTCTCCCCCCAAGTCAACGTCAATTGGTTTTGCCTGACCATTCATACTCATGGAGCCACTGGCCTTGTTGCCTTTAACATCCAACTCGACAGCGGCTGGACCCTGCTTAATCACCCTGCGTTTCAAGAGCAGGCTTCCTTTCTCAATCGTTGATGTGTCTGACATTTCGCCCTGTGGCGTCTGGGTAGTTTCGTACACCATCCATGCGCCGTTCTCTTCCTTTATCTCCTTTTTCGTAGATAGTGGAAAAGACTGACCACCGACCGCAAGCGAGGCTTTGTAGCTGGCGGTTCCTGCCTGTAGATCCTTGTCAGGCTTAGCAAGCGACGCTACGGCTTCGGCCTTCTTTGGCAGACTAACCGTTTTTACGTCGACGCTGATCTCCTTTAGACGTGCTGTGACTTCCGGCGTCATGCTCTCCTGATATCGGCCGCCGAGGTACTTCGCCAGAAACTTCTCAGCCTCAGCGAACGAAGCCATGTTATTTACTGGTCTAGCAAACCCATGGCCTTCGTCAGGAGCGACAATGTAAGCCACAGGGAACCCGCGTTCACGCAAAGCAACGACGATCTGGTCCGACTCGCGTTTGTTGACGCGTGGGTCATTAGCACCCTGAATGACAAGCAGCGGAGTCTTGATCTTGTCAGCAGCCGTTAAGGGTGACTGTCGCATCAGCTGTGCTTTTCCTTCAGGAGTGTTGGGATCTCCCATCCGCTCGTAGAAGAGTTTCCTGATCTGCTCCCAGTAGGGCGGAATGGCCTCAAGCAAGGTGATCAAGTTTGATGGTCCAACTATAGATACAGCAGCCGCGTAAACATCAGGCGTAAATGCAACTCCCGCGAGCGTTGCGTAGCCGCCGTACGAGCCGCCCATGATCCCCACCTTCTTCGGATCTACAATGCCTTCAGCGATCAGGTATTTTGCACCCCACGTGAGGTCGTCCTGCATCTTATCGCCCCATTGCTTGTTGCCGGCATCCAGGAATTTCTTGCCGTATCCAGTTGAACCGCGGAAGTTCGGCTGCAACACCGCGTACCCTCTATTCGCCAGAAACTGTGCGAAAGAGTTGTAGCCCCACACATCTCGCGCCCATGGTCCACCGTGAGGGAAGATGATCGCAGGCAGGTTCTTCGGCGCCACTCCGACAGGTAGAGTTAGATATGCCGGAATCTCGAGACCGTCAGAAGACTTGTACCGAACTGGCTTCATAGGAGCCAACGATGCACGGTTCAGTTTTTCGCGGCTGCGATACTGAAGCGTCAATCTTTTCGTCTGCCGGTCAAAGAGGTAGCGTTCCCCTGGCTCTGTATCGCTGTTTGCGACGATCAGGAACAGGCGTTCGTCTTGCGTTCCCGAGCCGAAGCCGATCTCTTTACCGGGCAGCTTGCTTTTCAGTAGGTTGTAGTCCTTCTCAAACGCCTTGTCCTTCCAGTAGATCCGCTCGCGTTCGTCGTTGTAAGTGGTGGCGATCAGCTCGTCTGTTACCTCGGAGAACGCTGGGCCCTGGAAATCAACGCGGTTCAATGGATCAGACTCGACCAGCTCTTCCTTACCAGTCATGGGATTGAACAGCGTCAGCCGTACCAGGTCAAATCCTTTGTTAGTGACGAAATAGACGCGCGCACCGTCTTTGTTATACCGGACGGGCCCACAGCGTTCGAACACGTTGCACGAATAGACTTTGGTGAAGCCTTTGTCATCGACGCGGAGGACTTCCGTATCGCCATTTTCCGCCGATCGAGTGGCAAGTCGCAGCTGGTCCTTAAGGTCGAAGACCCAGCCCGTGATGCGCTCGGTATTCTGGCGCATTAACGTGCGTTCGCCCGTTGAAATCCTGACTTTGTAAAGATCGTGCCAGGCTTTATCGCGATCGTTGAGTCCGATGTAGATGATGTCGGGCTCACTTCGCGGCACGGCGTAGATCGCCGCTCGGATTCCTTTTGCGTCGGTCAGGTTTCTAGCGGCGGGAACGTCTTCCCCTGCTGCCGGACTCTCGGCTGGATTGACTGCGTAGACGTTATAGTTTTCGTCGCCGCCCTTGTCCTGAGCAAATAGGATGAATTTCGCGTCGCGACTCCAGAAGTACTGCGTCACGGGCCGGGCCTTATCTGCGGTGATTGGCTTCGCCGCATCGAATGGCTCTTCGGTGCGTTTGACCCAGATATTACGTGTGCCTTTGAAGGGTTTGATAAAGGCAATGAACTTACCGTCCGGCGAAATCTGAGCGCCGGATATCTCTGGATCGCCGAAGAACAACTCTCGATCGATAAGTGGAGCTACGCCTTGCTGCGCAAAGACTGGAAGGGCCAGTACGAGCAGGGACATGAGAACGCCAGCCAAAATCGTCCACCGGCGCCTGGGATTCGTTGAGGACATGTATCGCATTAAAACCTCTTTCTTTGCTTTAGGTTGGTTGTGTTGACTCGAACTGCAGAGGACAGCGTACTGATACGTTCTCGGTGCCGGATAAGTTTCGACTGCTAGGGGGCCGTAGGTCGCGCGTCAGTGGTCGGTCGTCAGTAGTTCGTCTCGATTCCAGGGTTCGTGCAATTCCAGGGTTCGTGTAATTCGTGGATCCTTCTTACAACGACATAGATGATCCACGAATTAACACACGAAACTCCGAATCGAGACGAACCCACTGACCATTGCCTACCGCTAATGCACCTGCGAGAAGCCTGCATGAAGAGCCGCAATCAATTCGTTCACGTGATCCTTCGTTGAATTGAGCATCATTCCCGTACGAATCACATTCCCATACAGACCGCCTTTTCCGATCAGCACTCGCTGTTTCTTGGTTTCCTCGAAAACGGTAAGCAAAGCGTCCGGCGCAGGCTCCTTCGTTTCTCGATCTTTCACGAGTTCGATGCCCTGCATCAAACCCATACCCCTAACATCTCCGATTATCGGAAATTTCTCTTTAAGTTCGTCCAATCGCTGGCGCAGATAGCGACCAACTTCAGCAGCATTCCGCTTCAGATCCTCTTCTTCAATAACTCGGATAACTGCCAGGGCCGCCGCCATCGACACAGGATTTCCGCCGAACGTCGAAAACGTAAGGCCGGGATACTTGTCAGCGACTTCTGGTGTGGCAACGGTAATTCCCAGGGGAACACCATTGCCGAGTCCCTTCGCGGACGTGATGATGTCGGGCTCGACCTGCCAGTGTTCAATTCCAAACCACGTATCACCGGTGCGGCCCCAACCCGTTTGCACTTCGTCCGCGATGAATAGGCCTCCATGTTTTCGCGCGATCTCGACTGCTCGCTCAAAATAACCCGGAGGTGGAACAATAAAACCACCGACGCCGAGAATCGGTTCAGCCATGAACGCCGCGATCTCGCCCGTGGTCTGAGTCATGATCAACTCTTCGATGTCGTTCGCGCACGCGAGTCCACATTCCGGATACGTGAGCTTGAACGGACAGCGGTAGCAGTACGGCGCACGTGCATGAACAATACCGGGAACCTGTGCAGGCAAGGGGCGCCACGTCGCGTGACCTGTCGCAGTGAGCGCAGTAGCTGAGCGTCCACTGTAGCTGTGACGCAGGACGACAATCTCGTGACGGCCCGTGGCAGTCTTAGCGGCATGGATCGCGGTGTCATCCGCCTCAGTCCCGCTATTTGTGAAGAATGATTTCTTCAGCTTGCCAGGTGTGATCTGACAGAGCTTTTCTGCGAGATCGGATTGCGGCTTATTGGCATAAACAGTCGAGGTGTGCTGGATCGTTTTGACTTGGTTGATGATTGCTTCAGCTACTTTTGGATTCGCATGGCCAACGCTGACCGTCAGCACACCGCCGAAGCAGTCCAGGTACTTATTCCCCTCGTCATCCCAGACATGAAAACCTTCTCCGCGAACAAGAGCCAGCGGTTCCTGGTAATAGGTCGCGACGGCGGGGAAGAGGAACTCCTTGTGTTTGCGGACCGTGTCGGATTGGGTGCGCTCTTCGAGGGTTGTGCTCATGTATCGTCCTCAGCAATCAAAAGGGGCAAAACTATTTGCCATTTTCCATTGTAGGTTTTCCATTTTCCATTTGTTGCTCTGGGAAGGGTTATTTTGTTACCCAGAGCGTCCATTCGCGAGCAGGTACCTATATCGGCGAGGACACCAAATGGAAAATGGAAAATCTACAATGGAAAATGGAAAATCGTTTTGACTTCTTAATAAAGATTGCCCTCTCGCTTCTGCCCTGTATAGTCAACGTAGACAACCTTCAAATCCGTATAAAAATCCAGCGCGGTGGAGCCTTGCTCACGATCACCGATCCCCGTTCCCTTGATTCCGCCGAATGGAATGTGCGCTTCTCCGCCAGTAGTCGGAGAGTTGATGTGCGTCATTCCCGTTTCAATCTCGTCGACGAATCGGAAGATACGCGCCGCATCGTTGCTGAAAATCGAAGAAGACAAACCGTACTCGCAATCGTTCGCCACCCGCATCGCTTCATCAAAACTCTTAACGCGCAACACTGAGAGTACCGGGCCAAAGATCTCTTCGCGGGCGATGCGCATGTCTGGCGTGACGTGATCGAACACCGTGGGTTTCACAAAGTAGCCACGGTCGAGTCCATCCCCTGTTGCGCGCTCGCCTCCGCATACCAGTGTGGCGCCGTCTTCGCGTCCGATGTCGACATACTGTAGCACCGTCTTGAATTGACTCTCATCGACGCTTGGTCCCATTTCGGTATCGGGGTCTGCGCCGTCACCCAATCGCATGGACCGCGCCCGATCAGAGATCCTTTTGACGAACTCGTCGGCGATGTCATTAACAACCACGGCACGACTTGTAGCTGTGCAACGCTGGCCCGACGATCCGAAAGCACCCTGCGCGGTAGATTCAATAGCCAAATCGAGATCCGCGTCCTCCATCACGACGACGGGATTCTTCCCACCCATTTCGCACTGCACTTTTGCGCCGCGACGAGAGCATTGTTCGTAGAGACGAATGCCCACTGAATTCGATCCAGTGAAAGACACCGCCTTTACTGCGGGGTGCCCGATGATCTCGTCACCTGCGTCAGATCCTGAACCCAACACGAGATTCAAAACTCCGGGAGCTATTCCTGCTTGCTCAAAGATCTCGACAATGCGCACAGCAGTCGCGGGAGTTAAGGTCGCTGGTTTAAATACGACTGTGTTACCGGCGACGAGGGCCGGCGCAATCTTCCAAACAGGAATGGCAACGGGAAAATTCCACGGCGTCACACACGCAACTACGCCGAGTGGCTGTTTAATCGTGTACGCAAAATTGAGCGGCAGCTCTGACTGAATCGTTTCTCCGTTCAGTCGTCTTGCTTCTCCCGCGCAAAATTCAGCGACGTTGATGGAACGCTGCAATTCGCCGCGTGATTCGGCAATAGTTTTTCCTTCTTCGCGCGTGAGAATCTGGCTGAGCTCTTCCTTCTGTTCCTCCATTAAACGAGCGGCACACGCGACAATCTTGCCGCGAGCTGGTGCAGGTGTGTTCCGCCAACCAGCAAAAGCCGTCGCTGCAGCTTCCACTGCCGCGCGAGCCTCGTCACGAGTCGCCTGAATTACTGTGCCGATTACATCGTCGATATCCGCGGGGTTAATGTTCTTAACGGTTCGAGAGGAGGCGGAGGTTAGCCACTTGCCTCCGATGAAGTTTCGATACGTGTCCATACTTGGAAATCAGGCAGCTGGGGCTTCTTTGGTTTGGCAGAAGCGGTATTTGGTTCTCTTTTGGGCTTTCGTCTTGATTGGATGGATGACTCCAGCGAGCCTGTAGTTTACCATACACGCCCGACTTTAAGCGGATGACGATGCCCCAAGAATCACCCACGAACCTCAGAGAACTTCTGGAATCTCGCGTAACGTCCCAACCCGACAAAGACTTTCTCATATCGGAAGATGACGGTCGACGGTTTACCTATTCCGAGTTTGACCGGGCTGTGAACCGCGCTGCCGCGATGCTCCACTCACAAGGTATTCAAAAGGGCGATGTTGTAAGTCTCCTGTTGCCGAACAGCGCCGAATACATCATTGCCTATTTTGCCTGTTGGAAGCTTGGAGCTCTTGCTGGTCCAGTGAACTCGCTGCTGAAAAGTGCGGAGATGGCTTATGTGATTTCTAATTCAGAAGCAAAGGCACTGCTGGTGCATCCGGAATTCGCGCCCTTAGTTGAGACGATCAGATCTCAAGTACCTGCACTCAGAAGTGTGATCCGCTTTGAAGATGAAGGAAAGGCCACAGCTAAATATGACGGTGCCGTGCCTTCGCCCGCACCGATTGAGAGCGACGACGAAGCGATCATCATTTACACGTCCGGAACAACGGGAAAGCCTAAAGGCTGCTTACTGACGCATGGGAACGTCATCGCCAACGCACGGCAAATTAGTGAATGGCTCAGGTTCACAGCGTACGACCGTTTGCTTTCGGTGATGCCGCTGTTTCACATGAACGCAGTTTCCGTTACCACTATGTCCGCGCTGTACGCCGCAGGTTCCACTGTTGTTACGCCTAAGTTTTCTGCGACTCGCTTCTGGGAAATAATCTCCGACTATCAGATTACTTCTTTCGGATCGGTGGCTACGATGCTCAGCATGCTGCTCAGCAAGTATCCGCACGGCGTGCCAGCTGGTCTGAAGACAGATCAGCTACGCTTTGCAATGTGTGGCTCAGCTCCTGTGCCTGCTGAGACAATACGCCGATTTGAAGAGACGTTTCACTGCCTGGTAATTGAAGGCTACGGTCTTTCCGAGTCAACATGCCGATCGACATTCAATCCTCCGGATCAGCGAAGGCGTCCCGGGTCGTGCGGACTACCTATCGGAAACGAAATGATGGTAGTCGACGATCAGGACAGGGAACTGCCCAACGGAGAGTTGGGCGAGATCGTCCTTCGCGGGGAAAACATTCTTAAGGGTTACTACAAAAACCCCGACGCCACCGCCAAAGCATTTCGCGGAGGCTGGTTTCATACGGGTGACGTTGGCTATCGCGACGATGATGGGTTTTTCTACATCGTCGATCGCAAGTCGGACATGATCATTCGCGGAGGCGAGAACATCTATCCGCGCGAGATTGATGAAGTGTTTTATGAACACCCTGAGATCACAGCGGCGGCGACAATTGGAATTCCGGATTCGCTTTACGGAGAAGAGGTCGCCGCGTTTGTTGTCTTGAAAGACGGTGCTTCTTCAACCGCTGACGACTTGCTGGCGTTTTGTCGAGAGCGGTTGGCAGACTACAAGTGCCCGAAGACAATCCATATTGTTTCAGAGATACCGAAAGGCCCGACCGGAAAGTTGCTGAAGCGACAGTTGGCTGCAGAGTATGGAAAGAAAAAAGCCGCGGATTAACGCGGCTCAGAAAAAAATCTTCTTAGCTTCTTTACAGATCTGAGCCGCGTTAATCCGCGGCTCCCTGCCCGGCCCCGACCAAACCTGATGTCGATGTAGCTCGCCCGCCAAAGCGATCCATTACCCAACCACCGAGTAGCCAGAGTCCACAGAACAAAACCATCACCACCGAGAACCATTTGCCGTAAAGACCATCGGGCGAGAGTTTTTCTGTAGCAGTGTGAAGCGCCTCACTGTTGGGTAGCAGCCCGGCCTCAGAGAACTCGTGGAACGAGTAGATGGCCACCTGGACCATGAACAACAGCAGGAAAATACCAGTGACCTGGAAAAACCGGCGTACGTTGATTAGATGACCAAAGCGGAACCAGCTCCAGGCGAAAACAGCAGCTGCTGCGAGACCCGCGACAGCGCCGGTTAGCAGCTGCGGATCGCGAACCTGCATCAGCAGAAGCGCCGTTTCCATGCCTTCTCTGGTGATCATGAGCAGGGTAAACAGGAAGACGCCCGCGATGGCTGCGATTCGCGACGCTTGTGACGAGACAACCTGCAATCGATGCTGCATTCGTTGTTGGATCTTGGATCCGGACCGCAGCATGTGAATCACGAGCGTGCCGACCATTACAACGGCGATGGCGCCGAGGACGCCTTCGCGCAACGCTTCGTTATTGAAGAACTGGCTCGCGTAAGTCCCCATCGTGCTTCCGAAAACCCGCTCGAGAGTTGAATCCTCAACGCCAAACTTAAGGACGTAGCCGAGGGCGGCACTGGCGGAGAGACCCAGGACAATGGCTGCATAGACGGCAGAACTAAGCCACTGCTGGCCAGAGCGACGGAGGTAGGTAAGAATAACGGCGACCAGTAAAACCGACTCGAATCCCTCGCGGAGCACGATAATGAAGGAATTTAGCATGATGAATCTGGATAC
>JBKPAC010000238.1:0-8503 GCA_046726175.1 Acidobacteriota bacterium | reverse complement strand
GGGCAAAGATGGCAGAGATCAAATCCAATTTGCCGGAAACCTGGTTCGCGTGGAGTGGTCCAACCACTAACGGGGTTCCCGCATACTTTCGTATCCAGGGCCCAACGTTGTGGATCGAATACTCGCCGCAACGTCTGCGAGGAAGTGGAGGACTCGATATCAATCACATCCACACAATCTATCGCGACCCAACCAATGACTACGGCGCAAAACTGGTGAAGCAATGACCTCTGTGCATCCTCAGTGTCTCCGTGACTCTGTGTTTTTACGTCCGTACTATCAACACAGTGACACCGAGAACACTGAGAGAGTTAAGCAACCAATGAAGCGACTGTTGTTCTGTTTCCTTTGCACTGCCGCCTTCTGCGCAACAGCATCAGCACACATACGCGATGAATACCTGCAAGCCGCACTCATCACGCTCGCACCCGAAGGCGTGCGCATTGAACTACGTCTGACTCCTGGTGTGGAACTCGCGGATAGAGTCTTCGCGGTGATCGACACTGATCACAGTGGTCAACTCTCTTCGTCAGAAGAACAGTCCTATGCCCGTCGTGTCGTGCAAGATGTCTCACTCGAACTCGACGGCCAACACATCCCACTCGCACTAATAAACATCCGGTTTCCATCGCACCCCGATATGAAGGACGGCACCGCCGCAATTCAGCTCGATCTCTCAGCCAACGCAGCTTTAAATTCACCGCGCGACCACCAACTCTCTTTCCGCAACAACCATCTGCCAAAACTCAGCGTGTATCAAGCCAACGTTCTGATTCCAGGAAATGATGCGATCGAAGTCACCGAGCAGCAACGCCTCGTCATCTGCTGCCACAGCAACTCGTGCTTTCGGCATCGGCGGTTTAGTTAGTGTCGTATTACTATCTATCGTTATCTTCATTTTTGTGCTATTTCGTGGATCGCGTTTTCGGATGCGGAAAGAGAGGTGTTGATGAACAGACTACTTCCGACCGTGATGCTACTTGCCTTTACAGCTTTGATGGCCAACACGAGCGTGAGCCTTGCGCAAAAAGAAAATAACGACACTTGCGAGGGTCCGATTTACAATCCGAAAGAGGTCACTAAAAAGGCAAGGATGAAGAAGGTCACGGAGCCAATGTATACAGAAGAGGCTCGAGCGAACCGAGTGCAAGGCACGGTGATACTGACTGCTGTGTTTTGTCGTAACGGCAAGGTGACCGACATCGAGGTTGTACAGAGTCTCCCTTACGGACTCACCGAACGGTCAACCGAGACTACTCGACGCATTGAGTTTGAGCCGGCTGAGAAGGATGGAGAAGTCGTCTCACAACGTTTCAGACGCGAGCTCAACTTTCGTCTCTTTTGATGCGCACGTCCATGGAACCGAATCGTTGTGGCATCAGGTCAGCAAACGGCTCAGAACCGAAACGCGAACCAATCGAAAATCGACATTCGAAAATCGAAAATCCCTTTACTCATTCCTGAGCGCTTGGTTCGGGTCCAATCCAGCCGCGCGAACAGCTGGAAGCCACGACGCCAGGAATGCAATTACCAGGAACAACACCGCAACCGCTACAAACGTAACCGGATCGGTGGGCTTGACTTCGACGAGCATCGTTGCCAGAACACGCGTCAGCGCAAACGCCGCAACGAGACCAATCACAATCCCAAGCACGCTGAGCCAGAGTCCTTTTCCTACCATCAAACGAAAGATACGTGAGGGAGCCGCACCCAAAGCCATTCGCACGCCGATTTCGGCCGTTCGCTGACGAACCACCGTCGCAAGCACGCCATACAAACCCACGCCAGCGAGCAGCGCCGCGATGACTGAGAACACTCCGATCAGCAACAGAGTGAATCGTGTCTGTGCCTGCGCAGCGATCACCAACCGGTCCATCGGCCGCATCTGGTTAATCAATAGTTCAGAGCCGGCTTTGCGAACCACCTCGCGGACGGCACTGCCAAGTGCGGCAGGATCGCCATCGGTCCGCAACACCCACCACGACGCAGCGCGGTGATTCACATATCCGTCAGTGATGTAGAGCTGCTCGCGGCCCGGTTCGATCAGCGACGTGTTGCGCTGGTGGGCCACTACGCCGATGATCTCTCCCCATTGAGCTTCCGGAGTGCGAACTCGAAAAAGGATTTGTTTGCCTACAGCTGACTCCCCTGGAAACGCTTTTGCCGCCAGTGCTTGATCAATTATGAGAAGCTTCTTGTCCGGTGAGCTGTCGTCTTCGGTAAACGTGCGTCCGGCAATTAGCTTTGTACCCATCACCTCGAAATAGCCCGGCACAACGATCTGCAGATCGGCAGCCTGAAACTTCGTTGAATCTTCGAGAGCTTCGCGTCCTCCCCAACGCACGGGATTAAACCCTCCGGCAAGTGGCAACGGAGCCGACGCAGTAACGCTGCGCACACCTGGGATCGCGCCGAGCTGCTCGCGAAGCTGGCGCTTGAACGTCGCAGCTTCCTGAGGTGTGTTGCCGGCGTTGCCGAGGAGTTGAAACGTCAAGAGGCCATGTGGTTCAAATCCCAGATTCACTCGCTGAATGGCAAGGAATGTGCGAAACATCAAGCCCGAGCCGATCAGCAGAACAAACGCAAGCGCAACTTCCGCTACTACGACAGCATTACGCACCCCGGCAGCGCCAAGTGAGCCACTCCGTCCAGCGGTGCGCAGTACATCCATGAGGTTCGGTCGTGCAATGCGCAGTGCCGGAACGATCCCAAAGATGACTACGGACACGAGTCCAGCTAATGCCGAGAATGCCAACACCTGCAGATCGATCTGGATCGCATTCAGGCGCGGGAGATTCGCCGGCGCAATGACGAGGAGTTGGTGGATACCTAATTTCGCAAGCGTCACTCCAGCCGCCGTTCCGACAACGGCAATAACGATCGCTTCGGCAAGTGTCTGACGGACCAAGGGCCACCAACGTGCGCCCAACGCTGCTCGAACGGCCAGCTCTCGTTCGCGCAAAGACGTTCGCACTAACATCAGATTTGCAACATTCGCGCAGCCGATAAGGAGGAGGAAAATGACCGCACCCATGAGCGCGAGAATCGCCGGTCGAACTTCGTTGACCAGGTGCTGCTTCATTGGCTCGAGACGGAAGTATTGGCCGGCGGTCTTAGCGATCGTGTTCTCCTCGCGAATTTTTGCTGCGATAGTTTCGGTCTCGGCCTCTGCTTGAGTGAGAGCGACGCCGGGCTTTAGTCGGGCGATGACGCGCCACTGCACATTGTTGCGGTTGGCTACGTCATAAGGAATGCGTGCCGCAAACCAGAGACTCGGAAACTGTTCCATGTTCGCTTGCGGCGGAAACAGCAGTTCAAAACCTGGGGCCAGCACACCGACGATGATGGGTGGCGGTCCAAAGCTGGCAGATACTGGAAGAGGTTTTCCAATGATGGACTGATCTCCGCCAAAGCGCTGCTGAAAATATTGATGGCTCAGAATTGCCATCGTCGGCAGCCGATCCTGTGCGGGAGCAGCCGCTGGTGGTGGCTGTGTTGTTCTCCCCGGAGCTGGTGCTGGTGTCCTGCTCCCTGCGGGAGGCGCAGGCTGTGGCGTTGCGGCGTTCGGTGGCGGTGGCTGCGGTGTTCCATCAGAATCCTGGAAATCTCTGCCTGCAACGATGCCCGCACCCATCATTTTAAAGAAATTCGTAGATACTGCGGCCATGCGGACCTGCTCAGGAGTTCCGTCACGACCAGGAAGAGTTGCGCGAAACGTATTGACGGTAGCGAAGTCCTCGAAGTTGTTTTTTGCGCCGTTGCGTAGGTCGAGAAAGTCGGCATTCGAATGAGGAAAATCTTTGACGTTTCGTTGTCGCAGGTCGTTGCAGACCAGGACCAGCCGGTCCGGGTCCTTATACGGAAGTCGACGCAGCAGCACACCATTTGTGACACTAAAGATGGCCGTGCTTGCCCCCACAGCAAGCGCGATGGTGACGATCGTCGTGATGGTGAATGTGGGACTCTTGCGCAGCGTTCGAAACGCGTAGGAAAGATCTTTTAGCATGGCGCGTAGTTTAGACTCTGACGTGATTTTCGGCTAGGAAAATTGCGATAAAACGTATACAACACATCCCGCATGCACCCCGCGAGGGGTGCCATGTTTATAGTCCCGGCCCACACCACATCGCGCACTCCTTTAGGAGTGCCATGTTTATTACGCGCTCTACAGAGCAATGATGCGCCACGCTGCTTTTACTGTGCAGCGGAATGAACATCGCACTCCTACAGGAGTGCGGAATGTAGCGTGGTCCGGCCTATAAACATCGCACTCCTAACGGAGTGCGGGTGGTCCCTGCTAACGTTGCAACAGAAAGGCCGCTCTACTTCTTAATCCTACTTCGAGGCCGGCTGTCGGAATGCCCGTTCCACCATGTCGTTAGGATCGGTTGACACTGGTCCATCGCGCCACAACCAGCGCATCATTTCCGGCATGATCGCGCCGCCGAACTTCTGCCCATGCAGGTTCATGCCCCATGAATAATTCACATCGTAACCTTTCTGTGTGAGTGCTTTCATCAGTCTCACATTCTGCAAAAACCAGTCACGCTTTTCGTCGTAGACACCATTGCGAAAGCCACGATTATCGTTACGCCCATCGCACAAAAAGACTCTGATCGGCTTCCTCTTATTCGCGAGTACCAGTTCGGGATAGACGTGCCCACCCCGCAAGTTAACAAAACTACCAACGTTGCTCAGCACCTTGCGAAAATGGTTCGGACGCTGCCAGGCGACCGTGAAAGCTGCGATCGCGCCCGAACTCGAACCGCCGATCCCGTGGTGTTCGGGGTCCTTTGAGATGTTGTACTCCTTATCGAGGGCAGGCATCAGCTCCTCAGTGATCACACGCGCGTACTTATCATCGAGCGTGTTGTACTCGGTCGGCCGGTTCGTAGTTCTGTCGCCCCATTCCTTCGCGTCGGGTTCCGGCTGCTCGGGCGTGCGACCTGGATTAATGAACACTCCGATCATGACCGGAATCTCGCGCCGGTAGATCAGATTGTCCATTACATTCTGTGCGCGAATATCTCCCGTCTCGTTCTTAAAGGCGTGACCGTCTTGATAGACCATCAAGGCAGCGGGTACCGTCTTGTCGTACTGCGCTGGGACGTATACCCAATAGGTATGCTGGGTTCCGGGATAAGCCTTGCTTGGCAGTGTGTATGGACCACGTATCTCGCCTTTCGGCACATCAGGCTGCGGAAGCGAGTCGGGTCCGAGTCGGTATTGAGAATTTGGATTCGGACCTGGAGGCATGGGCGGCTGCTGGCTGCTTGCGTTCGGCGGTTGCGTCGCCGGGGCCTGTTGTACCGCAGCAATTTGCAGCGCTTGAACCTGTGAAAGAACGATTGTCGTGGCGACTACAGATGCCATGGCGATGGCGTGGGTGGCCAGTCTCCTCATTCGAAAACTCCTCCATCTAAAATTAACCGCAGATTAACACCGATTGCGGATCACAGCAGGCATCCACGGATTACACGAAATCAAGAATGAGAATAATGAGGAACCATAAATCGAACTCCGTAGACCCAAAATATTATTAATGAAGTGATCTGATCAGTCTCAACCGCGTTAAGTGTGGCTCGCCCTCTGTGTGATCACCGTGTTCTTGGAAGTCGTTCAGTTTGCACTGGGAGCGCGGGGCGTCTCGCCCGCATCACGTTGAGAATTATCCACCAAGCAGGCGAGACGCCCGCGCTCCTAGTGCAAACTGAACCACTACCCTGTTCTTACATATGTTCAGCGCTTTGTTCTGACGTGCTATATTAGCTTTCCTTAAGTCGAATCATTCTCTGGTAATCGACGCGAGGGGCAACCAGTTTCAGTTCTCAACAGCATGTGTAGTTGTTGGAGACCAACGTGCAGAACAATCTCCTTCAAACTCTGCTTTTCCTGTGCGGCCTCGTTTGCATAGGCCTCTTCACCTTCGGCCGAACGGCTCAAAGCGCGAACGATCCAATCCAAACGCCAACGCAAACTGATTCTACTTTCGAGAAAGCCGTTCAGCCCTTTTTCGCGAGCCATTGCTATGCCTGCCACAGCGACGAACGGATGACTGCCGACCTGAGCCTCGAAACTTTTAAGACGGCAGCTTCACTCACCAAAGATAGCGCCACGATGAAGCTGATCCTCGACAAACTCAACGCTGGCGCAATGCCTCCTCCAAAAATGCCTCGCCCAAAACCGGAAGACGTTGCGGTAGTGACTCGATGGCTTTCCCAGCTACTTGGTGAGGACAAGGGAAAGAGTGCCTCACTTGCTGATCGAGATGGACTGGCAAAACCGGCGGAGACCAACCTTGGCCGTGTAACTGTGCGCCGCTTGAACCGCGTCGAGTACGACAACACCGTACGAGATCTGCTTGGTGTCGATCTTCACCTTTCAGACAGCTTCCCGCAGGACGATTCAGGCTACGGCTTTGACAACATCGGAGATGTACTTTCGCTTTCACCTGTCTTGATGGAAAAGTATATGGCGGCGGCTGAAAAGATCTCACGTACGGCTATCTTCGGCAGCGAACCACTGAAGCCGACGCTCGTGCGTTTGCCAACAATTCAACGAGGCAAACGGCCGCAGTTAACTCCTCCGAACGAATACGACCTGACGGGTTTGACCCTGCCGAACGCGCTGCATACAACTTACCGCTTTCCCGTCGATGCTGAGTACGTGATTAGAGCCCACCTCGGTGGCGAGCGTCCCGCGGGTTCCGCACCGATCACCCTTGCACTGTGGGTTGATGGCGTACAGGTCCAGGTGGTCCAATTCGATCCAGCGAAAACGGCATCTTTTACTAACGCGGCCGAGCGACAGGAACTCGGTGGAATGACGCAGGAATTCCGGACCAGAGTCCCGGCGGGGGATCACTGGCTAGCCGTTTCGATTCCACATCTGTACGAAGGTCTACCTGCAAGTTATAAAGGACCAAATCCTTCAAAGCTTCCGGTGCCACCGCCGCCGCCATTCAAGCCAGTACCAGACCTCACGCCGCAGCAGATCGAGAAGGCGCGAAAAGAATACGAAAAGCGGCTTGCGGAAGTAATACCCGCAAACAGCGCGCGAATCAGTTCGCTTGATTTGGGTGGTCCATATGCGGTGACGCCCGGACCGGTAAGCAAAATTCAGAAAGAGATTGCCGCTTGCAAACATCTGCAGGCACATCATGCGAAGGCCTGCGGGCGCGTTATCGTTGCTAACGTGGCACGCCGCGCTTACAGACGTCCAGTAACAACAAAAGAGATAGCTCAGTTGAGTAGTCTCATCGACGATGTTCAAAAGGACGGTGGAACCTTCGAGGAAGGACTCGCCACCGCTATCCAGGCAACGCTACTCTCGCCACAGTTTCTCTTTCGTATCGAAGGCGCTCGAGCAACGACGTCTTCACTGAGCCAATACGAGTTAGCTTCCCGGCTCTCTTATTTTCTCTGGAGCAGCATGCCGGATGATGCGTTGCTTGCCGCAGCGGATCGAGGGACATTGACCCGACCTGCGACACTCCTGGCGCAAGTCCGGCGAATGCTTCGTGATCCAAAATCGTGCGCTTTGATCGAGAACTTTGGCGGACAGTGGTTGGAATTGCGAAGACTCGAGTCAGTCAAACCGGATCGGAAGCGATTTCCGGAATTCGACGAATACCTTCGTTTGTCAATGCGTCGTGAAACCGAACTGTTTTTCGAGAGCATCATCCGAGAGGATCGCAGTATCCTGGATTTCATCGATGCTAATTACACATATCTAAACGAGCGCCTCGCACGTTTTTACGATGTCCCAAATGTTTCCGGTACTGAGTTTCGCAAAGTCTCCTTTGCCGCCGGTGCACATCGTAGCGGCCTGCTGGGCCAGGCAGGTGTGCTGACGATCTCGTCGTACGCCAACCGCACGTCGCCAGTGATTCGCGGCAAATGGATACTCGAGAATTTGGTTGGTGCGCCACCGCCACCGCCACTTCCCGATGTTCCCAATCTCGACGAAGCGAAGATTGGTGTGTCGTCATCACTGCGCGACCAATTGGAACAGCACCGGAAGAATGCCATCTGCGCTTCCTGTCACGAGCGGATGGACCCATTGGGATTCGGCCTGGAGAACTTCGATGCTATCGGCGCGTGGCGCACTAAAGACGGGCAGTTTCCGATCAACGCTTCAGGCACTCTGCCTGACGGAAGAACGTTCGATGGTCCACAAGGACTGGCAGCAATCCTGAAGGCACAGCCCGATATTTTTGCTGAATGCCTGACCCGAAAAATGCTGATCTACGCGTTGGGTCGAGGTCTCGAGCGGGATGATGATCCTACAGTTAAGAAGATTGTTAAAAGTGTGGCAGCTGAGAACTATCGCTTTTCGAGTCTGATTCTGGAGATCGTGAAAAGCGAGCCATTCCAAAAGCGAAGACGAGAGGATCGTAATAAGTGAAACCCTCGCGCGATGAAGTCAGTACCGGAACGCGGTAGCGCCGAGTCAACCGTTCCAGATCCAGGCTTCGATTACACAAGTTGACCCGGCGCTACCG
>JBKPAC010000237.1:0-15013 GCA_046726175.1 Acidobacteriota bacterium | reverse complement strand
GTGGATTTGTTGGTATCAGCACTGCGTTCACGGGAGGTCACCACGTCGGCGGACGTCTGAATGTCGTCAAGTTCCTCGAACCAATAATTTGGAACCCAGCGACCGGTGAGTTTGGCGGTGTGTACTCTGAACAGGAAGCTGCACCTTCGACAGAACATGCTCCAGTGGCCACTTCGGAAGGCCAAGTCTCGGAGGCAGCCGGCGCATCTGAAGGTTCACACGCTGCCACTGGATTCAATTTGGCTCACGCAGTATCCAACGCCGTGGGTCATTTTTGGGCCGAAATGACTTTCATAGCGATCTCGCTGATAGCGGCTGGTATCGGTATGCTACTAGGCTTCATGTTCTACGTGTGGTATCCGCGGCTCCCAGATCAGTGGGCGGCCCGCCTTGGCCCACTTTATCGAGCCAGCTATAACAAATACTGGGTTGACGAATTCTATGGCTGGGCGATCACGCGTCGCACCATGGACGCGGCTCGCGGGGTCTTTGCCTTCGATTCGAAGGTGATCGACGGGGGCGTTAACGGTTCCGCATGGTTGACGCGCCTCACGAGTCGTTTGACTGGAGGCGCGGACAAATACGTCGTCGATGGACTGGTCAACACGATTGCGGCCTTTATTGTTCGCTTGATGTCGCCAATTTTGCGAGCTGCGCAAACTGGGCTTACTCAGAATTATGCCTTGGTAATGGTGCTCGGCCTGGTAGTGGCTGTGGTGGTGTTTTACGGATCTGAGTTTGGCCAAATGATGATATCCACTGTTGGTCGGCTAATCGGGCGAAATTCCTGATAACGAATCTCATGAACAATTACATTCTTTCCATCATCACCTGGCTTCCGGCGTTGGGCGCAATTGTCATTCTCGCGGTCATACGCAAGGACCAAACGGAATGGATCAAGAAAGTTGCGACGGCATGGTTTGCGCTCGACTTCATCGCGTCGCTCTGGCTGTTTAAATACGACAGCGCTATCGGGGGAATGCAGTTCACTGAAGACCACTCATGGATCCCTGTTATCGGTGCTCGTTACCAGCTTGGCGTCGACGGCGTTGCCATACTGCTGATCACCTTGACCACATTGCTCGGAGTTATCGCAGCGCTGTCCTCATGGAAATACATCCAGAAGCGCGAAAAGGAATACTACGTTCTCCTGCTTCTGCTGCAGACTGCCGTCATTGGTGTTTTCGGCTCGATGGATCTCTTCCTGTTCTATCTCTTTTTCGAGGTCGGCCTCGTACCAATGTACTTCCTCATCGGAATCTGGGGCGGCGAGGACAGGCTCTACGCGGCAATTAAGTTTTTCCTGTATACGCTGGCGGGCTCTGTCGTAATGCTGCTCGGCGTCTTGAAGATGTACTTCCTCACGCAGGATCCAACACTAGCGGCGAAGATCAGCGCCAGCACCTTGCAGAACATCGCAGGTAGTCAGGAAGCAGCGACGATGCTTCAAGCCGCTGTCTCGCAAGCTGCGAGTGGAGCCGGCACCTTCAATATCATGTACATGCAGGCCATGGGATCAGTACTGCCGCCCGAACAGATGACGATGCAGGTGCTGCTGTTTTTCGCCTTCGCCTTGGGATTTGCGATTAAGGTGCCGATGTGGCCTTTTCACACGTGGCTGCCGGATGCTCACGTCGAAGCTCCAACCGCGGGCTCAGTAATTCTCGCCGGCGTTCTCCTAAAACTCGGAACCTACGGATTCTATCGTTTCAACATTCCCATGTTTCCGGCAGCATCGGCCGACGAGTCTTACTTCGGATCTTTTGGAGTTCGCAGCGTGATGGTCTTTCTGGCAATCATCAGCATCATCTACGGCGCGCTCGCCGCAATGTATTTCGTGGTGAAGAAAGATGGGGACGTGAAGAAGCTCGTTGCTTACTCGTCGGTGTCGTCGATGGGCATCGTTATGCTTGGGCTCTTTGCTTTGAACCCGAACGGATTGATTGGCGCCGTGCTTCACATGATCAATCACGGTATCTACTCGGGGGCACTCTTTCTTCTCGTCGGAATCATTTACGAGCGGCGCCATACGCGGAACGTGGCAGAGTTCGGCGGACTTTCACATGTCATGCCGGGATATGCCGCGGTGTTTCTAGCGATGGCAATGACCGCGATTGGTTTGCCTTTGCTATGTGTGTTCATCTCGGAATTCCTCGCGCTACGAGGAGCTTTCGAGGCTAATCCGGCATGGGCTGCATGGGGTGCTCTCGGCATCATTCTTAACGCAGGCTATATGCTTTGGCTCTATCAGCGAATGTTCTTTGGGAATATCGACAACCCGAAAAATGAAAAGCTGCCGGATTTGAGTGCTCGTGAGTGGATCTACATGACACCTCTCGTAATTATGTCGCTCTGGATAGGTGTATATCCAAAGGCGTTTCTCAACTACATACAGAAGCCTGTCGCCTCTGTGGTGAAACATGTCCGGCCTACTTACCCGATTCCGGATATGCCACCCACACCTGGCGCGACCGAACGGGCGGCAACAGGTAGATGATGATGCTGCTTCTTCAAGCGAACGCGACCGGGTTGTTCAACCTTTCTAATCTCCTGCTGATCGCGCCGGAGCTAATTCTCACGATCTGTGCGTGCGTTGTGCTGGTGATGGAAGTCATCCTGCCCTACCGGAAGACAAAAACAACTGCGTACTTCGCATTGATCAGTATCGCCCTGGCAGCTCTCTCACTGGGAATCCAATGGTACGGAACAGGAACTGGTTCAGTTGACGGCTTCTACGGCATGGTGCGTATCGACGGCTTTGCCTTCCTGTTCAGGAGCATCTTTCTCGTTTCCGCTGCCTTCGCCATCGCCATCTCGACCCGTTATCTGGATATCGAGGGTGAGCAACATGGTGAGTACTACGCGCTGGTCCTCTTTGCCACCGTCGGCATGATGTTTCTGGGGTGCGGCTATGATCTGATCATTCTGTACGTCAGTCTGGAGTTGATGGCCCTCACGTTCTATGTGTTGGTCGCCTTTACCAAACGTGAGAAGCGTTCGAATGAAGCGGCGATGAAGTACTTTCTTCTTGGCGCTTTCTCTTCGGGGATTCTTTTGTACGGCATGTCATTGCTATATGGCGCGGCCGGCTCAACTAACCTTGGAGAGATCGGCAAAACGGTCGGCGACGCGGTAGCAAGTTTGCGAGGAGCAACCGAACATTCCACTGTCGGAATTAAGCCGCTGCTCCTGCTGGGAATGATCGCGTTGGCAGCGGGATTGTTCTTTAAGATCGCTGCGGTCCCGTTCCACATGTGGGCTCCCGATGCTTACGAGGGCGCACCGACATCAGTTACTGCGTTTCTTTCAACCGGATCAAAAGCTGCCAGCTTCGCTCTTTATACTCGGATCTTTTTAGAAGCGTTGCCTAGCATGCGTGATGAGTGGGCTCCGCTGCTCGGGCTTGTTGCAGCGATTACGATCATGGTTGGTAACTGGGCCGCTGTAACTCAGGAAAACTCGAAACGGCTGCTGGCATACTCATCAATCTCAAACGCCGGATACCTCTTGCTGGGACTTGTGGCAGGAAACCAATACGGCAGAGTCGGTATTGTCATTTACCTTCTGGTCTACACCCTGATGAACATGGGAGCCTTTGCCGTGATCATTAGCCTGCGGCGACGCGGAATAATTGGTGACAACGTCGACGATTTGACGGGTCTTGCTCACAAGGCTCCTGGCATGGCAGTTATGATGGCCATCTTCATGCTGTCTTTAGGAGGGTTGCCGGTCACAGGTGGATTTATCGGAAAGTACTTTCTATTTGGCGGTCTGATTCAACGTGGAGCAGTTGACGGAAAGAGTTGGTATTACTGGCTCGCTATTTGGGCCATCATCAATACAGTTGTTTCGTTCTACTACTACGTGCGGTTCATCAAGGTAATGTACCTCGGCGATCGAGTGGCTGATGACAAGCCACTTATGCTGTCGCCCGCGTTGCAGACTGCTTTGGTGGTCGCAGTGCTCGGAGTAATTCTAGTAGGCGTTTATCCGCAACCATTCATCAGCCTCGCTCTGAAGTTCACTGGGCAGTGACCCCTGGAACTCAAGTTCGACGAAAATTTGCAGTCAGGAAGGGCGGTTTACCCCCACTGACTCTCACCGGCTCAATCCTGAGGAGTGAAAGTCAGCGGGGGTAACCCGCCCTTCTGACTGCAAATGTTCCAAGCTGAGTAGTATCTTTGAAGACGTCAAATAAGGTGGCGTATGTACATCTATTACTTCTTTGCGGTGATTGTGATTTGGTTGGGTATTCAGTCACTGCGGAGTGGGTACAGATATGCAAAGTATGTGAAACGCGAGTGTGCGTTGCCTCTGACTGACTACACACCTTACGCCTCAATCATAGCACCGTGCCGTGGTCTTGATTCGGGCTTGAAAGAAAACCTCGAAAGCTTATTCCTCCAGGATTATCCGGGGTACGAAATCATCTTCGTCACTGATGGCCCGGACGACCCTTCGGTAGAGGCGATCGAACAGCTCAGAACCGAGCGATCGTTCAGTAAAGTTTCCACAAGCATCGTGTTCGCAGGGAAGGCAACTGACAGCGGACAAAAGGTCCACAACCTCCGCCAGGCTGTTACGGCCATCGACCCGCGCAGTGAGGTTTTAGTTTTTGTTGACGCGGATGCCAGACCTGGAAAGATGTGGCTGCGTTCGTTGGTCGCTCCGCTCAAGTCAGAACAGTTGGGCGCAACAACAGGTTATCGCTGGTTTTTGACAGTCCGCGGAGGTCTCGCTTCTCAGCTGTTATCGATCTGGAACGCATCCATTGCGTCGTCATTGGGCGAGCCTTTGGAAAAGAACTTTTGCTGGGGTGGCTCTACAGCTATCAGACGATCGACTTTCGAGACGCTGCACTTACGCGAGCGGTGGCGCGGCACAGTTTCTGATGATTTTACTGTCATGCGCGTACTCAAGGAAGCGGGTCTCCCAATCAAATTCGTCCCGGCATGTCTGACGGCATCGCTCGAGGATTATGATTTTCGTCAGCTAATCGAGTTCACAAACCGGCAACTACAGATCACCCGCGTGTACGCGCCTCAGTTCTGGCGAGCCGCCCTGATGGGGGGCATCTTCTTCAACTCGATGTTCTTCGGAGGCATCGTTTTGCTCCTGCTGCGTGTTATGCAGGGAACTCCAGTGGGAATCCTGCTCGCTATCCTATCGATTATATTTTTCTTCGGCACAGCCAAGGCATATCTGCGTTTTCGTGCTGTGGCGATTCCGCTGAAGGGCTATACCGGCGAGTTAAGAAAGAGTTTTTGGGCCCACATGCTCTTATGGCCCTTCGGGGCGTTGTTATTTCTCTACAACTCGATTGTTGCCGGCCTGTCGCGTCGAATCATTTGGCGTGGAATAGGCTACGAATTGAAATCACCCACTGAAGCTGTCATTATTTCGCGCGACTGACTCGCGCTCGTTGCAAGCATCCGATGACCAACAAAGCTGTCCAATTCGTTCAACTACTTCGATCGACGAAGCGGTCGAGACAGCTCGGTACCGTGATTCTCTTCGTCACCTCTCGCTGCAATGCCTTTTGTAAGACTTGCTTCTATCACGCGGAACTGAACCATCCGGGCGATATGACATTCGAGCAGATCGAAAAACTGTCGCGGACCATGCCTGCGATCACCGACCTCTGGTTGTCCGGCGGCGAACCGACCCTTCGACGGGACGTTTCGGAAATCATTGACATGTTCGTCCGCAACAACGGGGTTGAGCGGGTGATCATACCAACGAATGGACTAATCAAAACTCGAGTGTCAGAGATCGTGGACAAGGCGCTGGGTAACAATTCCGGCATCGATCTCTACCTGAATATCGCACTCGACGGTTATGGCAAAACTCACGACAAGATTCGCGGCGTGCCGGGACATTGGCAAAAGACGCTCGAGTGTATCGAGGCAATCTATCCACTCAAAGACAAATATGGAGATCGTCTGCGTCTGAACGTGAACACGGTCGTATGCGCCGACAACTACATCGAGGTGGAAACGCTTGCCGAGTACATGTGGTCAAACTTCAACCTCGACGGTCAGTACTTCAACATCGTTCGCGGAGATACTCCGGTAGGAGACGACATAAAACAGGTTCCGCCCGAGGCTCTACCACACATCTATTCCTATGCTTCGGATCTGACCAAGCGGTACGGCGATCGCATGTTTGCTACAGATGACGCGAGTAAGCGCTTCGTCAAGAATGTTGCTTATGTGGGAACGATAACCACTCACTACCGCACGCAGCACGCAAATTTCCAACAGCCCTCTGCATGGCCATTTCCATGCACGGCTGGTGAAACGACAGTCGTGATTGATTACAACGGCGATGTTCGTGCTTGCGAGCTGCGCGAAAAATTTGCTCGCCTTGGTGACTACGACTTCGATTTCGGGTCGCTGTGGGCCGCGAAAGAGCGGCAGCGGGAACTTGAGATGATTGATGGCGGAAACGCTTGCTGGTGCACGCACGTCTGCTTCATACACGATTCACTGCGCCACTCGCGTCGAGGATTGCTGTACGAGGTCCCCCGGAATTACTTGAAGCGGCAGGCGTGGTAAGTATGTCTGAACGCGACGATCAGGAGGTTAACAGAAAGAGCGGCTTTGCTTACGCTGCTGGAATTACTCTCTTCGCCTCTGTCGTCGTGTTTTGCGGCTTCGGCTGGATGCTCGATCGGTGGCTTGGAACAGCACCGTGGTTCCTGGTTGGAGGGATAGTGTTGGGCGCTGCAATTGGATTCTTTGAGTTCGTTCGCATCAGCTCTAAAACATTCTAGTTCGACCAGTTGAACTGCACTCGACAATCATCTAAACGCCCATGTAAAATCGTGGGTTTTGCGAATGCCTGAAAACACCAACAGTAGCTCGGAACGGGCCGAATCAGCAGATTCCGGTAACAAGTTGACGCGGCGAATGCTTCACGTAATGGCCGTCGTTGTCGGTATCGGTGTGGTTGTGACTTTGCCGCTGGGAACATGGCGCGTGACCACCGGATTATTGCTTGGCGGCGTTTTATCGCTTTTGAATTTCCACTGGATGCGCAGCTCGGTCTCTAGTGCATTCGGGGTGTTGGCAGGGGGTCAGAAACCCAAGATCGGATTAACACGATATGTGTTGCGCTACGTCATCATCGGTATTGTGGTCTACGCAGCATACATCGCAAATATCGTTTCCTTGCTGGCGACCTTTATTGGCCTGAGCAGTTTTGTAGTTGCGTTATTCGCGGAAGCTTTACGAGAGTCTTATTTCATCCTAACTCATCGAGAGGGAACTAATTGATGTTCTGGTTAGCGGAAGAAGCGGCCGAGCACGGCGCACAAGCCGAACACCACACTCCCATCATTGTCCAATTCGTCAATCACTGGTTCGGGCAGTATGCGTATGACTTCGAAATGAAGTACACGCATCCGCTTTGGACCAGGTTCCTGGCGAAGTTCGGTACCACTCCCGAAGCGGTATTTGGTCCATACACCCCCGAAAATGCGATCCCCTGGTACACGGTGATGTTCGTGATCGCCTGTATCTTGAGTGTCGCCATTATCTGGATTTTTAAGGGCAAGCTATCAGAAGAAGAGCCTGCATATGGACAGCAAACGCTCGAGCTCAGTGTCCTCGCGATCCGGGACATGATCGCGGATATAATCGGTCCACAGGGTCTGAAGTACTTTCCAGTGGTGATGACGTTCGCAGTGTTGATTCTGGTCTCAAACCTGATGGGTTTGTTTCCGCTGTTCATGTCGCCCACTGCTGCTACGAGCGTCACCTTTGCTTTGGGTCTATCCTCATTTCTTTATTACAACTACATCGGCATTAGCGAAAACGGATTTCTTGGACACTTGAAACATCTGGCTGGTCCAATTTGGTGGATTGCCTGGTTGATCTTTCCCATCGAGCTTATAAGCAATTTGATCAGACCTTTCTCGCTGGGTATTCGTCTCTTCGGAAATCTCTTTGCAGATGAAAAGGTCCTCGAGACTGTAGCCGGGATTGCTCCTCCATACACATGGTTTGTATTGTTAGCAATAATGCCGCTAAGCGTGTTTGTAGCTTTCATTCAAACGTTTGTCTTCATTCTTCTTTCGCAGCTTTACCTGAGCGAAGTTTCCCATCCGCCGCATGATGCACATGGTGAGCATGGTCATGATGAGAATGAAGTCCCAGAACTTTTGGCTCCGGTCTTAACGTAATTAGTTTTACAAGGCGCGTTCACGAGCGATTCCGGCAACGTGCCGGCATACGTTGTGGCGCATGGTGTGTGACAGCCGCAGGTTAAGGTAGCCGCAGTTGGCTAATTCATATAGGGTGTGCTTCAAACGCACAGAGTCTGATTCGCAGGAGCGCCGTTGTTCGAGGGGCGGTGGATACCGGAAGCAGGCGAAATCATAACAGCCCACTGCTAAAGCTTCCTGAATCCTGCAGGCAACATACTGAAGCAGCGCTTCAGTTGGAGACACTAAGATGAGAAAACTCAACACGCTCTTCTTCGCGGTTGTGGCGATCTTGATGGCGGCCATTCCGGCGTTTGCACAGGCCGGCGCGGCGCCAGCTGCTGCTGACCAGAGCGCGGGCCTCAAGGCGATTGCCGCGGGTGTGGGCTTTGCTATCGCAGTATTTGGAGGCGCACTTGGTCAATCGCGCATTGGAGCCGCGGCATGCGAAGGCGCTGCACGCAATCCAGGCGCGGCCGGCCGCATTCAGACGATGATGATTCTCGGTTTGGCACTGATCGAGTCGCTGGTGCTCTTTGCGCTCGTAATCGTGTTCGTCAAAGTCTAACGTCAGCGACTCAAACAAGTGATGCGAGTGAAGCTTTCCAGTTTCACTCGCATTACTTTTTGAGCACGAACTTCTCGAAAGATCCAGCTTCTTTGCTGCTATCAAAGCTGTGTGATAGGCTGACTTCACTCTCCACGACAAGTTCCCCGGGGGCGAACCTAGAGGATGAAAAAATGTCCGAAATGCGGAACCGAGTATCCGGACACGACTACGCTTTGTCCGGCTGATGGAATTGCCTTAGAAACAACCACTGATTCCCTAATCGGACAAACCCTCGCCGGCAAGTACCGCATCGACGAGAAACTAAGCGAAGGTGGCATGGGAGCGGTTTATCGCGGCACTCATGTCTTGATGGACAAAGTTGTGGCCGTCAAAGTACTGCGACGGTCGCTTGCTGCTGATGAAAAGATTGTCGCCCGGTTTTCGCGCGAAGCGAGAGCTGCGTCACGTATTTCTCACCCACACGCCTTAAGCGTTACTGACTTTGGTGAAGATGAAAAACGTATCGTCTTTCTCGTAATGGAGTACCTCGACGGGAAGACACTCAAAGAGATCATTCGCGAAGAAGGTCCGATGCAGTTGCAGCGCGTGGCAGAGATCATTCGGCAGGTCGGGGGCGCGCTGCATACGGCTCATGATGGTGGCGTTGTCCATCGTGACTTGAAAAGCGAAAACATCATGCTCATAAGCACTACCGGAGCCGACTATGCGAAGGTGCTCGACTTTGGTATCGCGAAAATTCATGAGCCCGAGGGTGGGTACGATTCGGAACTGACGGCTCCGAACCTGGTAATCGGCACACCTCAATACATGTCTCCAGAACAGTGCTCGCAGTCAGGAGCTATTGATTCGCGATCCGATGTCTACTCGCTGGGAGTAATCATTTTCGAGATGTTGGTTGGGCATGTCCCATTCGGCGGCACGTCCCCGACAGAGACCATGATGAAACATATGCAGGAGCCCGTTCCTTCAGTGCTCGATGAGCGGCCGGATCTGCCGCCGACCGTAGCGAGAATTCTGAATCGTGCGCTCGCAAAGCGGCCGGAAGAGCGGTACCAGCGAGTTTCAGACCTCGTTGAAGATCTTTCATTCGCGGCAGCCGCGGGTTCCATTCCGGTAGAGACTCGCCCGATCGTTACCAGTGCGGAAAGCTCTGCCAAGGATCCGTCACTCCATGACGAAGTTGATGAAGAGACAGTCGTACGACCTCGGATGGTTGAAAAAATACCGGAGCGTGCGCCGGTGACGGTACGCATTCCTCAGCCTCAACAAACGACCTCAACACTCAATCCGTGGAAGGTGCTCATTCCTTCTGCAGTTGGACTCCTCGTGGTATTCGCTGTCATTTACGCGTTCACGAGGAATCCACAGCCTGCGCCGGGGGCTCCTCAGGGGCCATCGTTAGTTGCGGATCCAAATAGCCAGCCAGTAGAGTCGATGCAACCGGCAACCGGCAAATCGGAACAGGGAATTCCCGTGGGCGGCAATACGAACGCTTCAGCCAGCGCGAATGTGAATGCACAAAGCTCGCCTTCTCCGGTTGCCACTGCGACGACAGATCTGAACCCGATCATCGACGACAACACCAACGCCAACGCGAACAGCAATCGCAAGAATCCCGCATTGCCGTCTTCAACTCGATCGGTAAACGTGAACGAATCTCCACCGCCGCCACCAACTCCGGCGGCGACCAAGACAGAAGCACCGAAACCAAGCCCGACCGTGCAGACTCCCGCGCCGGAAAGCACACCTCAAAACTGAAGATCACTGAGGCGAGAGCGACTTCGCAATTGAAGACTTAACGAAATCATTAAATCGTTTCTCGTCTTGAATCGTGAGTTGAATGTTGAAACTCCAACAGGGCACCGCAAAATTGAAAGACTGTAGCTTTACCGCGTCTTTCGCCGTCGTGACGAGAGATCTTGCCCCTGCCTGGCGAGCTGAATCATTGAGCCGGTGAACGTCTTCCTGCGTGTATTTGTGGTGATCGCCAAAGAGGTGGCTTGCGGCGACTTCATAGCCAGACTGGTTCAACTGTGTCAGAAATGCGGACGGATTACCGATTCCGCAAAACGCAAAAACCGGGCTTTCCACTGCACTGACATGCTGTTGAGTCGTGACCGAGGAGAATCCGGCTGGGGACATTTCGGAAAGGAATTGAGGACATCGAGATAACTGTTTCAGCTGGTCCTGAATTTCATGCAAATCTTGGGCTTGCTCGGTTCGCGTGAGAACTATGCAGTCCGCTCGACTCAGAGAAGACAGCGGTTCGCGCAACCGGCCGAAAGGAAGTAAACGGCCGCCGCCCCATGGGTTTGTAGCATCGATTGTGACCACGTCGAGATCTCGATACAGTCGCAAATGCTGAAAGCCGTCGTCTAAAACAAAAGTATCAACCTTCAATGTTTGGATCGCGCACCTCGCGGCGCTAGTCCGATCCGCATCGCAAATGAGAGAGGCAATTCCTTTGAGATTGCTGGCCAATAGGAAGGCTTCGTCTCCAGCTTCCTCTGGCGTAGCCAACACCTCCGCCTTGTTGGAGACAAGTACTCGCCGATCTGGATTTTTGCGACGATAGCCTCTGGTCAATATGCAGACTTCACGTCCGTCTGAGGCTAAAGCGCGAGCGAGCCATTCGACGAGGGGCGTCTTGCCCGTTCCACCCGTAGTGATGTTCCCGACACTGATTACCTGAGCATCGAGCTTGTTCGTGAAAAAGTATTTACGGCGGTACAGCGCAAGACGAGTACGAGTGACAGCTCCGTACAGGACGCTAATAGGCGGCAGAATGAGTGGCGGCACTATCTTCATCGTACTGAGCTTCGCGCTGAGGATTGTTCGCTCTTGTCTTCGGTGACCGGACTTATCATTGGAGCAATCAGTTCGACCGTTCGTTCAGAAGCACCGAGATTTTGCTCGAGCAGCTGAGCCGCGCGCTTGCCAAGATCCATTCGCTGCCTGGAATTACTGAGAAGCTTCACCAGTTCGTCAGCAAGTATGCCTTCCATTTGCGGCAAGGGTGAATTCGGTAACTGAACAATAGCCTCGGAAGCGACAAAATCGGATACGATCGCTCTAAAGTTCTGCGTGTGCGCTCCAGTGATGATAGAGCATCCGAAAGCCGCCGGCTCGAGCACGTTATGTCCGCCCGACTTCGCGATGCTTCCACCTACGAACACGATACAAGCCAAGGGGTAGACTGCGGTTAGTTCTCCTATCGTGTCCAGGAGAACTACATCGCATTCCCTATCGAGACGACTCTCGGGATCTGTTTTCCTAACCCAACTCAATCCTGACGATTTTAGGAGTGATGCTAGCTCGCCAAACCGTTCAGGATGTCTTGGTGCGATCATCAGACGGATGCCTTCGAACTGTTGACGCACGCTCTTAAAACTGTCGACCAGCACTCGCTCTTCAGGCGCATGCGTGCTAGCTCCCAGAATCAGATTGTCACGCTCAAATCCGAACCTTTGCCTAAGACTGCCGGTCAAGTTTTGATCGGCCTTTGTCTTTCCTGCATCAAATTTCAAGTTTCCAGACACGAACAACCTGCCGTGAGGAAACCCAAGCTGCTCGAGCCGCTCGGCGTCACCCTCGCTCTGCATGATCGCGCGGGTTACATGTGAGACAACTCGCTTGAAGAACCTTCGAATATGACGATAGCGGCGCACAGACTTATCCGAAAGCCGGCCATTGACCAGTGCTACCGGAATCTGTTGAGCTCCGCACTCTCGCAAGAAGTTTGGCCACAGCTCGGTCTCCATCAACAATACGATTGAAGGCCTCACGGCTCTTAAAGTCCTTCTGACTGACCAACGCCAATCAAAAGGAAAGTAAAAGACTCGCGCCGCGTTGTCTTTGAATGCTTCGCGCGCCAATTGCTGTCCCGTCAAAGTTATCGTCGAGACGACTACTTCGTGTTGAGGAAACCTGCGGCGAATCAGGTCGACCAGAGGACGCGCTGCTTGTGTCTCGCCCACCGATACGCAATGCAACCAGATTCGAGGCTGCATACCGGCCATCGGAGACAACATGCCGAGACGTTCACGAAAACCAGCTACATATTTACCGTGACGAAGGGCGTCAAAAAGGAAGCGAGGCAATAAGAGGAGAAATCCGAGAGTTAAGAGGACGCTATATAACAGATACATGACTTAAGGGTGGCGCTGTGGGTGATCGGCAATGTCATCGATCACCCAATCACCCACTCGTGTATCGCTACTTAGCTCTTTCAATGTAACGGCCTTCGGTGGGGTCTACGCGAATGCGATCGCCTTCGTTGATGAAAGGTGGAACCTGGATGGTTACTCCGTTTTCGAGCGTTGCCGGCTTGTTCACGTTCGATATAGTCGCGCCTTTCATTGTCGGTTCGGTCTGGGTCACCGTCAGCTCCATTGAAGGCGGCAGGTCAACTGCGATGGGAGCCCCCTCGTAGAACTCCGCTTGTATTTTCAGACCCGGAGTCAACCATTGGGCAGCGTCTCCCAAATCTTCTTCGCTGAGCGCTACTTGCTCATAGTTTTCAGTATTCATGAAGTGATGGTGCGAACCATCGGAATAGAGGTACTCCATTTCGTGCTGTTCGAGCATAGCCCGTTCGATGGTGTCAGCCGACCGAAACCTGTGTTCGAATGACGATCCCGTGCGAATGTTCCTAAGTTTTGTTTGCACCATTGCCCGAAGATTGCCGGGTGTATGATGTCTGAATTCCATGACTTTACAGGGCTGGCCCTCGAACACTATGACCATGCCTCGTCGAATTTGAGTCGCGTTAATAGCCATATAACGTCTTAATCTCCGTCAGAAAAGCTGATTTTTTGAAGAAAGAAGGCTCGTTGACTGCTGAGCAGGGTTCATCAACAAACCGCGTAGTCTAGCCATGCTCTTGCGTCTTTGTCCAGCGCGCGTCAGGCCCGCTGTTTGCTGCGAACGCGCGCGTCTCGCCCGCTTTCTGGCGCACTCTCAAGTTGGTGCGGGCGAGACGCCCGCGCTCCCAGTGCACGCACAAAAAGGCGGCCCAAGTCGAAACACACTGATGTTTCGTTCGGACCGCCCTTTTCTTGAGGAGCCCACCTACCTCATTTTGTCTTCACGTTCAATGACGAGGATAGTTCCAAAAGGATTCTACGCTGCTCGTGCGCGTGGTACGCGGCGGAGGCGGGCAATTCGTTCGAGCCATTGCTGGGCTTCTTCATACTGAGGGAACCGACGCTCGTCCAGGCGAAATGCGCTCGTGTGATAGTACCGCCGGCCGTTGATCAACCGAGCGGGATGTTTAATGTGAAGCATCTCGTGATAGAGGATGTATTCAACAAACCATTCCGGGATGTCCTTAGAGTCGAGTGTCTTGCTGATTGTGATGCTGTCGTAGACGCGATCGTGATGTCCCAGAATGCTTCGAGTTCGACGCTGCGACCAGGTTATAGTCGGTTGCTGCATTTCGTTACCAAAGAACCTGCGATTCACCCGCGCAAAAATCTTTTCAAGGTCGTAGACCTCTCCCTGTGCCGACGAAAGCATCTTTCTCCCGCGACGACGTCGAGCGATGTCGGAAGAACGCATGACATCAGGTGTTAGGGAGTAATCACGATAGATCCTGTCGTGCGCTTTGGGAACCCGCTTTCCAAGCAAGCGTGCCACCAGTAAAAATGCGAGTGAGCGCATCACTTCAGGAGGTGAGTTCCTACAGATATCAGAAAGCCGCACGTAGACTCGCCCAGATCTAAGCCTGATAGTGTGGTGTAGTCCCGCGTACGGATAGAAGCGCACTTCAATGACGGGCACGCCTTTTCCGTTCCCCAGGTTGCGAAACGCGTCCACAAAATATGCTCTCAGATCGTTCATTGCTCGGATGCCTAAAGAAGCCATCGAAGAGAGGGAGACTCTCGCTCGGGTTTGAAATTCCGTAATGGCTGTGACCGACTCAGGCTCAGTTGACAGCAATCTTAAGGAGGTTCCGGCGGAAAGGTCAAACGTTTGGCGACAAGCTCGAAAGTCCTTTCCGACAGGTGTGTCTTTCGCTATGCAGACGGCAAAACGTGACGGAGTCGAGGACCCAACTCTCGTGATTTCAGCAGTTTAGATAACTGTCGTTAAAGGGATCTGGCAGATTTTCGGACACGTGAATCCTCCGGAAGGGCTATCTCTAGTGAGCGCTTTCCATAGCAAAGAGCCTTCAGATCCCCGGACTTAGAGGTGTCCCAACAGCTAAAGCAATGTCAAATCAAGCATTTATTTGC